>DAOVYR010000073.1 GCA_030635525.1 Candidatus Nanohalarchaeota archaeon
GGCGCTATAAAATGAAATCAGTTGAATTTACTTAACCCGGGCAGTTACTTTTTCTTTTTCTTGCCTTTGTCAAGTCTCTCAATGCCGATTTTCTTTACTGCTGGCTTCCAGACTTTGGAGCCCATCCATGATGGTGCGTTAGCGGGTGCATCTACCTGGTTTCTGGAACCCTTGAAGTTGTGTACTTTTTTGGTTCCTCTTTCTCTCAGCTTGATGTCTGTTATCCCTCTGTTAGCTGCTTTTAAAGCTGCCTGGCGGGGTGCTCTTCCAGTGAAAATAGAATCGGTATCTTTACCCCCTTTCATTAAAACAAAGTTTCTTTTTTCTGCCATTTTTAAAACCTCCAGTTCTTCATATCACTTTACAACCAAGTCCGGGAGTTGCACGACCTTTAAAAAAATGTATCGCTTAACCCCGTAACTTTTTTAAAACAGTTTCATGCACCCTCTATAATTGTTCAAATGCAATCAACTATGCTGTAATTGATTCTGCAAATATATAAAGCTTCGCATAACCATTTTAGAAATTGTGATGCGTGTTACTTCTTTGCAGAGAAATAAAGATGCAGTCACCCGGGCTATCAGAACAATTTATCCAGGCAATATCTCAAACATATATATACTACATCCCTAATAATAAGCAATAAAATTCATAGGGATATAAAAGGTGGTATGCTTGAAAATAATAGTTGCGGGCGGCGGAAACGTTGGCGTGAACCTGACAAAGGTCCTTTCGAAAGAGAAACATAAAGTAACGCTGATTGAAAAGGACACAGAAATAGCTAAAGAAATAGCGCTCGATACTGATGCTCTCGTGCTCAAGGGCGATGCATCAAATATGGTGATGCTTGAAGATGCAGGCATAGAAAAATGTGATGCAATCGTTGCGGCAACGCAGGACGACAAGACGAACATGATGATATGCGAAATCGCAAAAAGCATCGGGGTGCCGCGCATAGTGGCGCGTGTCAATGAACCCGGCAACGAGGAGCTTTTTGTAAAGCTCGGCATCCAGTCAATTATTCCCATCACACAAATCGCGATTACATCAATCACAAATGTCCTGCTCGGCGCAGGCGAACGTGTTGTAGCACAAATCAGTGACGGCAAAGCGCAGATACTTGAACTCGTGATACCGGAGACAAGTGATGTGGTAAATAGTGTAGGTACGAGAGTAAGTGGCGCACTTCTCGGGTGCATATATCGCAATGGCACAGTGATAATCGCGGACAAAGACACCTGCCTTGAATCCGGCGATGTCGCACTGTTCATCACAAAAACAGAGACAATGCCGCGCCTCCTAAAACTTGTCAAAGGAGAATAACTTGAAAAACATTCTTGCATATCTGGGTATCCTTCTTGAAGTATTTGCAGCATTTCTTATCCTGCCAATAATCGCGGCATTAATATATAGCGAACCGGTAGTGCCTTTCCTGATACCTACTGTCATCGCGCTTTTTTTGGGTGTCATCCTCGACAAGAATTTCACGCGGGGGCGCCTTAACCTTAATGAGGGCCTTAGCCTCACTGCCATAACATTTATCATCTTTTCACTTATCGGCTCAATACCGTACCTCTACATATTCGCGGGCACTTCGGGCACACTTATACTTAACTCCTTTTTCGAAGCGATGTCCGGTTTTACGACAACCGGACTCACAGTAATTGAGGACATATCTGCAGTTCCGAAAAGCATCCTTTTCTGGCGTTCGGAAACCCAGTGGCTTGGCGGCATCGGCATAATTATAATATTCCTTTCGATTCTTAGCCACCTTAGGACATCGTCTACTTCACTTTACGAGGCACAGGGCTATACGGAGAAACTTGAACCAACTATCATGCACACGACACGAAGGATGATGAAAATATATCTTACGTACTCTATGCTTGGAATGGGTCTCCTTTATCTTTCAGGTCTTGGGCCATTTGAATCAGTTACAACTATGTTCTCTTCAATATCAACTGGCGGCTTCATAGTAAGAGGCGATATTTTCGCGACAGCCGGCGATGCGACTCTGGCAGTTATATGTATCCTGATGCTGATCGGCTCAATTAATTTCATGATACATGATAAGATATTCAAAAGGCGCATAAAGGATGCGCTTGCAAATGTTGAAGTCCAGTCGATGGCAGTTATGATCTTCGTGTCTTCGTTAGCACTGTATATCCTGACTTCGAGGGCAAAAATATCTGTATTCGAGACAATATCTGCAATAACAGCCACCGGCTTTACATTATCTGAGGTATCGACGCTCTCGACGCCTGTGTTGCTGATTTTGACTATACTTATGTATGTGGGCAGCTCTTCAGGGTCAACAGCGGGCGGCATAAAACAGATGCGTTTTCTTGTTTCGCTGAAAACTGTTCCATGGACAATAAAAAAAATGTCGTCTCCTACAAGTGCAATAATCCCGTTCAAAATACACGGGGCCGTAATAGATGAGAAGACAATCCGCCTGACAGGAACTGTGATATTTACGTATAGTGTGGCTCTTGTCATCGGGACAATGATTTTTGTATTTTTAGGATATACTCCTGTGGAATCTTTTTTCCAGGTGACATCTGCACAGGGGACGGTTGGTATGAACATAATTGATATTGCTGCCGCGCCTGCGATAGCAAAAATGACCCTGATTTTTAGCATGCTTCTTGGCAGGCTGGAGATATTTCCTATATTAATACTGATACACAATGTATTCAAGCGCTAAAAAATTATTGAATTGTATGATATTTGAGGATTGTATGCTTTACTTGCATGGTATATTTGCATAATGCAATGATAATTCCGCTATCATCAATATATTTGAGCGATGCGGCAAAACCGCATTGCTATTGGTTTTGACTGTGCTTTACCTGAGTGGATGTTGTTTGTGAGGTAATTAAATGCTGAAATTGAAAGCACATTTCATGGATTTTGAACCCGGGATACCTATAGTCAAACTGAACATAGAAGATGCAACAGATCTGGGGCTTAGGCCACATGACAGAATTGAGGTCACGTATAGGAAGACTACGAAAACAGCATATATAGAGACGACCGGCACGTTGATAGAACCCGGACATATTGGATTGAGGAAGGAATCAAGAAGATACGGTATAAAAGAAGGTACTGTAATCCATATAAGACCTGCCCGGAGACCAGAATCACTTGATATCATCAAAAAGAAGCTTGATGATATAGAGCTAAAAAAAGAGGAAATATATAAACTCATTAAAGATATAGACCAGAACCGCTTAACAGATATCGAACTTGGCGCTCTTGTCGCTGCAATCTATGTGCGCGGCTTTTCGGAGAGGGAGACTATAAACACTACGAAAGCTATGGTGAAGCACGGCGAGCAGATGACATGGGACAAGAAATGTATTGTGGACAAGCATTCTATAGGTGGTGTTCCCGGCAACAGGACAACTCCAATAGTCGTAGCAATAGTTGCAGCTGCAGGACTAACTATTCCAAAGACAAGCTCGCGCGCGATCACGTCTCCTGCAGGCACTGCAGATACGATGGAGGTGTTTTGCGATGTCTCATTCACTTTCAGGCAAATAAAGCACATCGTCAATAAAACGAACGCGTGCCTTATATGGGGCGGTTCGCTTGATATTGCGCCGGTTGATGACAAACTTATCCGTGCCGAGTATCCGCTTTCACTGGACCCGGAGGGACAGGTTATAGCATCAGTTCTTTCCAAGAAGAGATCTGCCGGCTCAAAATATGTATTAATAGATATTCCGTTAGGTGACGGCGCCAAGGTCAGTAAGATCGAAAAGGCCCGCAACCTCGCGAGAAGATTCAAACTTGTCGGCAGGAAGCTTGATATGCACGTGGAATGCGCGATAACAAAAGGGGATGGGCCTATCGGTAGGGGTATCGGTCCTGTTCTTGAAGCTATTGATATCGTGGAGATACTTGAGGGTAAAGGTCCGAAGGACTTGCGGGAGAAATCAATAGAGCTTGCAGCTCTCATGCTTAAGATGACAGGACATGGCGACGAGGAAAAGGCAAGAAGAATACTTGATTCGGGACTTGCCCTGAAAAAATTCGATGAGATTATTGTGGCGCAGAACGGGGACCCGAAAAAGGATTTTCAGAAGATGCTTGGCAGGTATAAGGAGTCAATATGTGCAGATATATCCGGTACGATAGAGCAGATATCGAATACTGCCATATCAAAAATTGCGCGCCTTGCAGGCGCCCCGAAGGACAAGGGTGCGGGTGTTTATCTTTATTTCAAGAAGGGGCAGAAGGTGAACCGGGGCGAAAAGCTATTTGATATCTACGCTGAAAAGAAACATAAGCTGAAAAATGCGCTTGACAAAGCAAACAGTTGCCGGGTATATATTGTCGGCCCGAAAGAGAATATGCTTATAGAGGAAATATAGTTTAGATAGAAGTGTGGTAAAACGGAAGCAGACATATCTTTTGAACAGATAAGAAAAAAAGTGCCTATGCTTACTGTAGATGGGATAGTTTTGAGGAAGGGAAAGGTTCTTCTGATAAAAAGATCAACTCCCCCGTACAAGGGTCACTGGGCTCTTCCCGGCGGATTTGTGGAACATGGCGAGACTGTGGAGGAGGCAGTAGCGAGGGAGATAAAAGAGGAGACGGACCTGACATGTGAGCCTTTGGGGCTGGTCGGGGTTTATTCTGATCCTAAAAGAGACCCGAGGGGACATACTATTACTCTTGCTTATATTCTGAAGATAATAAGAGGTGAGGCAAAAAAAATGGCAGAGGCAACGGAAATCAAGTATTTTGACTTTGGTGACCTGCCTGAAAAAATTGCATTTGACCATGAAAAGATAATTTGTGATGCGAGAAAAGTCTTGTGATATTCTGGAGTTTTTCTCTTTTATTGGATAAACTATTTATATGTGTTTGAGTATATTATACAGTCAAAGTCTTAATGTGTAGATTATGGGACTTTGTCATGTGCTCAAATGCGGGTTGTTTGCTCTTGAGTATATTGGCTATAGTAATAAATATATGGGGTATATATATATACCTAGAGTGTAATGAATATATGAGTATAAATTTGTCTGGGGGTTTTTGATATGAAGAAATTATTATTTTTGGCTGTGATTTTGAGTATTGTGTTTGTTTCGGGGTGTCCTGATTCCGGTTATGTGGTGCAGAATGCCGGGGGAGTA
The DNA here is from genome assembly GCA_030635525.1 of Candidatus Nanohalarchaeota archaeon. Taxonomy (GTDB): domain Archaea; phylum EX4484-52; class EX4484-52; order EX4484-52; family B79-G9; genus B79-G9. The sequence continues at coordinate 5,148 of DAOVYR010000073.1, forward strand.
ATACAGGATTTTTCGTTTGATTTTGGCTCTGTGTATGATGATGATACTGTGATGCTTAATGTTGAGGTGCAGAATGTCGGTGGAAAGGAGATTGCTTCAACTGATTTGTATGTCTATGGACAGAATATTGATGCAGGGACGAATGTATGGCAGGTTGAGCAGTCTATACCAAGTGTCTCGAGCACGTCACCTTTTATTCATGATTCGCTAGCTTCTGCGGAGTTTATGCCGCCAGATGAGGAACAGGGTATTCCAGGCGGAGGTAGGATGTATACGTTTATTCTCCAGCCACCGGATATGCTTGACGGGATACCGCCTGTAAGGCAGGATTTTTATGCAAGGCTTTGTTTCCCTTATTCAACGTCGACTTTGACTATGGTTACTTTGAATTCGAAGAATGAGATGAGGGCAGAGATGATTACTAATACTAAGGCGGACTCTATTAATGCTGCTGGGCCTATCCAGCTTGAGTTGAAGACGCAGAAGAATATAAGGTCCATAGGCGGGAAGGAGTTGCCGCTGGTTTTTAGTGTAAGGGATGTCGGCGGCGGGTTTTCGACGGGCCAGGGTGTAGAATGTTCTGTTGATACTGATACGAGTGATCGTGGAAGAGTCTCTGTTGAGGTAACTGTTGACGGCGATGCTGCGGATTGCGGCGGTGGCGAGGTTTACCTGAAGAAGGGTGAGGGAACTATCTACTGTAAGTATGATTTTGGTGATGCCGAAGCTCCGAGGACGAATTTCAAGGTGGTTGCGACAGCTTATTACAACTATTATGTTGAGAAGGGAGCGAGTGTCCAGGTGAAGGA
>DAOVYR010000189.1 GCA_030635525.1 Candidatus Nanohalarchaeota archaeon
CGCAACTGTAGTTTCCATAAAAGACTATAAAGTGATCAAAAAGCATAAAATAGAACTTCCAGACAGGATAAAAGGCATATTAAAATGCAAAAACCCTGTATGTATTTCAAACTATGAAACATATGTTGTCCCTGAATTCAGCCTGATTTCAAAGGACCCGATAATTCTGAAATGCGCATATTGCGAGCATGAGTTTAAGATATAGGGGTTATCCGCCGCATAGCGGTGGGAAAATTGAGACGATGTCGTTCTTTTTCAACCCGGTCTTTTGGCCATTAAGCCCTTCTATGTTTCTCCCGTTCACAAGAATCATTACGTCTTCGTCCAGCATATGCGACTCGTAGGATTCGAATATCAGGTCAGATAGTTTATTGCACTGCGCTATAAGCTTATCAATAAGTTCTTCTATGTTCTCTGCATCAATGTCAAACTCTTCTTTGCCTGCAGCTTCACGAAAATATGCAAAAAGACGCACTTTAGCCATACACATTACCTCCTACAGTCGGGACACCCGGGATTGCGCTCAATATCAACCAGTTCTGATCTCCAAAACAGGGAGTCAAGCACCAGCAGTTTATTGAGCAGCAGTGAGCCTGCCCCTGTGAAATATTTGATGACTTCTGTTGCCTGTATTGTGCCAATAGTACCTGCTACAGAACCGATGATGGGGTATACTTCTTTGCGCGGGGTTACAGGGACCATGCACCGAAGGCATGCTGTCTTTTTTGGGACAATTGTGGTGGCTCTCCCTTCGAAGCCGTAGCATGCCCCGTGAAACAGGGGGATATCCTGCTTCAGTGCTGCGTTGTTTAATACATACCTTGTATGGAAGTTGTCCACGCAGTCAACGAGTGCTTTTGCGCCTTTCAGCAGGCCTTCAATGTTGTCTTTGTTTATCTGTGCTTCAATACCGTGTATCTCGATATCCGGGTTGAGCTGTTTTAGTGTGTTTACTGCGCGCTGTGCTTTGCTTTTGTTCGTGTCTTTATTTTGGTAGAGTGTCTGCCTGTTCAGGTTGGACAGTTCTACTTTGTCGCTGTCGATTATTGTAATATTGCCTATGCCTGCGGCGGCTAGGTATGTCAATACTGCTGAGCCAAGACCGCCTGCGCCTGCAACTGTAACCTGTGCCCTTTTGAGGCGTTTTTGTGCCCGAATCCCGAAACCGGGAATATCGATTTGTCGCTTGTAGCGGAGCATGTCTTTTTCTGTCAAAGAAATCATAACTCGTCACCCGGTAATTGAATATTCTATCTCTTTAATACACACATACATCACGAAATATATAAATCATACCTTCACTACAGTATGGTTCTATTATGTCAAATAGCAATGCATAGACCATTTTAGAGTGATGGGGACGTATACAGGAAGTATTTTGGAAAAGTTCTGATTCATCAGGATTACCAGACTAAGACTATCATTAGTGCGCGTCAGACAGGAGATGGAAACAAAGCCCGGAAAAACGAATAGGGTTTGAATGCCAGCATAACTTATAAAACTTTCTATTCTTAATTAAGCTATACTTAAGGTGCATTTATTATTATAAAAACTCCTGCAGACGGTGATATTATAAAAAAAACAGACAAAGTCAAAAACGAGGATAAGGGTAAAAATAAGGCTGAAGCCAAGGGCAAGATAAAGCAGGAGAAGGCGAAAAGTGAGCAGATTGTTCCTCTGATGAATCTTGGCATAGTGGGTCATGTGGATCATGGCAAAACTACGCTTACACAGATGCTTACGGGCAAGTTTACGGACGAGCATTCAGAGGAGCTCAAAAGAGGTATTTCTATACGCCTCGGATATGCAGATATGGATATCAGGAAATGCCCGAAATGCAAAGAGCCTCTATGCTATACAACGCTCAAGAAATGTATAAATGATGGGAGTGACACAGTGCATGAGAGGATGTACTCGATTGTGGATCTTCCCGGGCACGAGACTCTTATGGCGACAGTTCTTAGCGGTGCGTCTCTTATGGATGGGGCGATACTTGTAATCGCTGCCAATGAAAAGTGCCCCCAGCCGCAGACTACTGAGCACTTGTCTGTGTTGAATATAGCTAAAATAAAGAATATTATAATTGTCCAGAACAAAGTAGATCTTGTGGATGAAAAACAGGCGCTTGAAAACTACAACCAGATAAAGGAATTTGTCAAGGGTTCTATTGCCGAGGATGCGCCAATAATTCCTGTATCTGCACAGCACAGGGCAAATATTGACCTGCTTTTAGAGGCGATCATTGACATAATGGCTGTCCCGAAAAAAGACGAGAAATGCGACCCTAAAATGTATGTGGCAAGGTCTTTTGATGTGAATAAGCCAAGTACGCTTCCAAAAGATCTCGTCGGGGGTGTAATCGGCGGGACACTGGTGCAGGGGAAGCTAAAAGTGGGTGATGAGATAGAGCTTCGCCCAGGCATAAAAGTGAATGATAAATGGACGCCAATTACGACGACAGTGACGTCAATCAGCCAGGGGTCACAGCGATTAAAAGCGGGGACACCCGGAGGACTTCTTGCTATCGGTACATTGTTTGACCCGTATATTTCAAAATCGGATGGTCTTTCCGGGAATGTTGCAGGCCATACAGGCAAGCTTCCTCCTGTGAGGAATGATCTGAAGATAGAGGTTCATCTGATAGAGAGGATTGTTGGTCTTGAGAAGGGTCAACAGGTCAAACAGATACTGGAGAATGATGTGCTGATGATGAATGTCGGTACGGCAAAAACTGTTGGAATATGTACTGCTGCGGGTAATACAGCGTCTTTTAAGCTAAAACTACCGGTTTGTGCTGATGCGGGCGACAAAGTAGCGTTGTCGAAGCAGATTAATGGCAGATGGCGTTTGATTGGTTATGGTATTATACAGTCTTGACAGCCTTCAGAAAGGCTGGCGATCAGAGCGACCGTAAACCTTCGGTTTAGGTCACTTGTCTGTTCTGGCAGATAAACGGTCACTGGCGCTTTGCTTGAGGGTATACATGAATTTCTTCTTAGTCTACGATTTGTTTAAGC
>DAOVYR010000140.1 GCA_030635525.1 Candidatus Nanohalarchaeota archaeon
CTCACTGAAGCCAGAAGACAACATAGCCATCCTCCACCACACCGACGCAGACGGCATCACCGCAGGACTCATAACAAAAAAATCCATAAAAAAACTATACGCAATCACAATCCCTCTACACTTCCACCAGAAAGAAGGAAAAATAACAATAACAAAAGAAACCATAGACCTCATAAAATCAAACAACATCAACAAACTAATCATAGTTGACATGGCAATAGACCACGACCCAGAATCAGTAAAAAAACTCGAAAGCCACGCAGAACTCCTTCTCATAGACCACCACAAAGCCTCAAACAACATAAACTCAAAAACCACAACAGCAATAAAAGCCGAAGACCTCCAAGACATCCCATCCTCCAAATATCCTGCCTCAAAAATGTGCTACGACCTCTTCAGCGACCTGACAGACATAAGCGACCTTGCATGGCTCGCCGCAATCGGCATCTATGGCGACTACGCCCAGTCTCAATGGCCTGACTTCCTAAAAAAAACAGCCATCCCGAAAAACACATTAGAACAAATCGACGAACTGATATTCTACTCCGGTTCAATAAAAGAAAAAGACGGCCTGACCGACGCCTTCAACATCCTCGACACCTCAAAAATCCCCCAAGACATCCTGAAAAGCACCAAACTGCAATCCTACAAAAACACAGTCATAACCGAACTAAACAAATACCTTGATGCCCACAAAAAAGACGCGCAATACCACAACGCGGGCACCCTCATAATCTACGAGATAGCCCCGAGACACAGGATAAAATCGCGCCTGATAAACATCCTCTCCCAAAAGCACTACCAAAAAAAAACAATCGTCTTATTGGAACACCACAACAACCGCATAGACATCTCAGCAAGGCGCAACGACTCAAAACTCTCCATGAACGACATGCTAAAAAGCGCACTTGAAGGCATCCCAAACTCGCAAGGCGGCGGTCACATCCCCGCAGCAGGCGGCTACCTCCCCAAAAAGTACATAGACAGATTCAAACAACAGGTGATAGCCTATTGTAAAGAAAAAGATCTACAATAAAGACCAGCAATATTTCATTTGCCCCATCCTGAAAACCGAAGTGACCCGTGCATACTGCGAAAACCCCCCGTCAATGACAGACGAGACCGGCAAATGCGCACACCGCAAAAAATGCAAAACCTCCCTGGAAAGCTGGACAAATTAAGATGCTCTCAGAATGTGAGAGTTTCGACCTTTGGTCGAAAGCCCTAAAAATTGCTAACAATTTTTGGGTCCCAAAAATCGCAGATTTTTGAGGACTTCGAACGTGAGTGAGATGACTTACCAATTCACTTCTTCCTATGAGCTTTATCCACATGAATCCCCTCGTGCTCCTCAATCCTCTTATGCAGCTCCTCAACCGTATACTCAAGCTCAAGAACAACATTCCTCATCTTCATCTTAGTATAGAAAAGATACGCAACAACCACATAAAGCACAACCACCAAAAAAACAGTCATCTCATCCATAATTCTCACACCTCTTTACCTTTAGAAGCGCCACCACGCCCCATAAACTTCAAAAAATTCTTATCATCGATCCTCTTATCCGCAAGCGCAATAATTTTGAGATTGATCCTGTACGCCGTAAAATCCGCATACTCCCGAAAGATTTGAGGATGCCTGTCAATGATTCTTCGCGCAGTCTCCATATGGATGCCGCAGCGCCGTGCAATCTCACGCCCCCACAATCCCCCTGGATTAGCCCTAAGCTCAACAATCATCTTCCTGATATTTCTGACCTGATCCTTAGATAATTTCCTCTCCATACCACATAAGTGTCACTTGACACTTAAATACTTATCGCACAGAAAAAAGAAAAAAATAGTCCATTTTCAGGACAATAAAAAAAGAAAAAAAAGAAAAAGTAAAATTTACTTCTTCTTTCCGGTCCTCTCAACAGCCCGAAGCACCTCAAGCGGGATAGCGAAAATCACCGTATTGCTCTGGTCACTTGAAAGGTCATTGATACTCTGGAGTGTCCGAAGATGCAAAGCCCCGTCAGAAGCAGCAAGCGTCTTAGCAGCCTTAGCAAGATTATTAGAAGCAACAACCTCGCCCTCTGCCTTGATGATGACAGCTCTCCTTTCACGGTCAGCCTCAGCACCCTTAGCCATCACTCTCTTCATCTCACCGGGCAACTCAACATCCTTCAGGTCAACAGAAGTCACCTTGATACCCCACGGGTCACTCTCGCGATCAACAATCTGCATAATCCTCTGTGAAACCTTATCCCTCTTCGAAAGAAGCTCATCAAGCGACACCTCGCCAATAACATTCCGCATTGTAGTCTGCGCAAGCTGGCTCATCGCATACATATAATCCTCAACAGAAAGAATCGACTTAGACGCATCCGTAATCTTATAATATAATACTGCATTCACCCTCGCAGAAACATTATCCTTCGTCATCGTCTCCTGCGACGGCACATCCACCGTCTTCACACGAAGATCAACCTTCTGCATCGACTGGAAAACCGGAAGCACAATCCTCCACCCGGGACTCAGCATATGCGAATACCGCCCCATAGTAAACAGTATCCCGCGCTCATACTCATATATCTGCTTGATACTCACAATCAGTATCAGCACCACAATTCCCAAAACAAACTCAAATGTCATACAACACACCCCGCATAATATATTAAACAACAAAACTCATAAAAGAACCGAAACCCTTTTACAATAACCTATTCGTAATTGAATTTAATAAAATAACCTGCACAATATAATATAATTCAAAAAAACAACAAACATGTGTGAACCCCATGACATTATTCTCAAAAATGCCCCCAATCCCAAGAAAAGACGAACTCCTAAGCAAAGCCTTCCAGCGCGCAAGAAAAGTAAAAAAAACAATAGACAAGCGCGACCGCATAAATTCCATCCGCGAATACGAGCAAAACAAAATAAGCACGGTCTCTGCCGTAATAAGCGTAAGCATAGATAACATCCTCGAAAAGACCCCTAAAATAGACACCTTGGACCCATTCCACAAGCATCTGGTAGAACTTGTAATCGACGCAGACCAGTTCAAAAAATCCCTTGCAGCCCTAAAATGGGCAGCCCGCTTCAACAAAGACATCTGCCATAAATATCGCCGCCGCCTCAAAGGCACTCCTCTGAAATCCCTCGCACCCGTAAGAAAAGAATGCTATGGTCGCGTATCATCAATACTCAAACAGGTAAAAAAAGACTTCATCTTCCTTGAAGACTGCCGAAACATCCTAAAAAACCTCCCAACCCTGAAAAACCTTCCGACCGTAGTCCTCGCAGGATACCCTAACGTCGGCAAATCATCCCTCCTAAAATGCCTCACCGGAGCAGAACCCGCAGTCCAATCCTATCCCTTCACAACAAAAAAAATACTCTTGGGCTATATAGACGAAAAAATACAGGTAATAGACACCCCTGGACTCCTTGATCGCCCAATCGAACAAAAAAACAAAATCGAGATGCAGGCCATGCTGGCACTCCAGTACCGCGCAAACCTCATAATATACCTTATAGATCCGACAGAAACCTGCGGGTACACCATTGAACAGCAAAAATCACTATACGAGGACATAAAATCATCATTCGAAGAAACCCAAATCCTCCTATGCGAAACAAAATATGACCTCCGACCGCGCAAAATAAAACAAAAAAAATCATTAACAAAAGACACTCCATACTTCCTATCCTCAAAAACAAACGAAGGCATAGATTCCCTAAAAAAGCGCCTCCTAAGATCAATAGACTGGAAAACCTACTCCTTCAAGCCCATTTCTTTCAAAAGCCCTCCTAGGCACAAATAAACGCGTTGCTTATTTTGGAATTGACATTAGCCAGCAAAAAACAATTAACATCCCAAACTACTGGCTAAAACAATAAACACCAAGAAATTGCACTGAGTGCAAGAGGGAACCTTAACGGCCCCATCTCACATCCCAGTAAGGAGTATATCGGCAATATTTGCCGCTTCTTTCATTTTCTAAAGTCTGCAATTACTTTTACGTGTTCACCACCCCCCCA
>DAOVYR010000147.1 GCA_030635525.1 Candidatus Nanohalarchaeota archaeon
GAACAGGACTGCGAAACGTTAGGAAAACCGCAATCGCCATCGCAGCAAACGCAACAAAAATAGCCCCAATCGCCTGGTTCCAGAACGCCTGGCCGAGCGCCGCACCTATAGACTGTATACTATGGCCAACCTCATCAATATTCAAGCCATCAATCAACTCAATAAGTTCCGCCTCAGACACTTCCTGATCAGTCTCTATAACCAGTGTCTTCGTAATACCTCCAAGCACCCTGACCTTCGTCGTCTTACCATACTTATCCTGTATCACCTTAGTGGCATAAGCAATATCAACATCCCCCCGAAACTCAATGCTTGCCTGCGTCCCGGACTTGAAATCTATACTCCTCTCAACAACCTCGCCGGTCTGGATGTACTTGACTGCAAGAAAAGAAATACACAACACCAACATCAGTAACGATATTGCCAGCATCTTGCGCGGATTATCCACAATATAATCAATAGTTTTCTCCATCATAACAGACAACCTTTTTGATACAAGGTTTTATAAATGTTTTATCCAAAAGCAAGCCAAACCCAACGATTTCACAAACCGGAAACCCAACAAATATCACAAAAAGACAGCACACTCACATGCTTAAGCAAGCCGACAAAAAAACACCCGTGCGCTTGAGCAAAGCGACCTGAGACCTGACCGAAGCCACTCAAACAAAAAAGTCAGTGCCCCCGGGCAAAGCGCCCGGTGACCTTTCATATACTCAAGTAAAGCACCAGTGACCTAAACTATTGATCAGACAACACAGGTGTGCGCTTGAGCGCAGCGAAACGCACTTAATCGCCAGCCTTTTACAAGGCTGTCGCCCAGCCTTTCTGAAGGCTGTCTTACATCAACCCATGAAATTCAATCATCTTATTAATCCTCTTGACTTCCTTCCAATTGCCTCTTGTAGCCATCTGCCTCTTCATTTCCCTAAGCTGATCCATATCCATACAATTCACCCCTTCCCTTATACAGCAAATAGGAAACACTACACCCCACAGTACACTTTTCAAATTCGTGCGACCTATATTACTGCTTACCCTTTGTTTTATCGTCCCTAATGGGACTCTCTTTAAAGAAAAAGAGCCATCAAATCCCTTGTTAAAATATAACACAACTCATTATGTTCCCACACATATATACTTTTCGATAGTTTAGTATAGTTAACAATTAATAAACCCCTACCACCAGAAACCATTCGCACACTCAGGCATCCAAACAGACAACACATCTGCGTACACCTGAGCAAAACAAACAAGCAACATTTCATGTACTCAAGTAAAACGCCCGTAACCTAAACAAAAGCCACTAAAACAAAAAAAGTCAGTGCCCAAGCAAAGCACCTGTGACCTAAACCGAAGGTTTAGGTCGCTCTGATCGCCAGCCTTTCTGAAGGCTGTTGCTCAGCCTTTCTGAAGGCCGCTAGTCATCAAAAAATCCCATTGGCTTCCACTCATGCTCCTTTTCCTCTTTTTTGACCGGAGGCGCCCCAACTACCGGTGCAGGAGTCTGTACCACAGGTTGTATCGGCGGCTGCGGCATCGGCTGCACTGGCGGCTGCGCAACAGGAGCATAACCAGTACTAGGCACAAACGGTGACGCCGTCGTACTCTCCACAGCAGGAGAAGATACCGGAGTCTGGGAAAACGAAGGATACTGCGGCTGCTGTACAGGAGTATCAACTGGCGAAGAATTAGTATTCGTCGCAACCTGCGAAAGATCCAGATACCTGTTCTGAAGCTCACCACCACCCATCGGTGCAGGCTTAGAATCCGGCTGAAACGATTTTTCTACACCCGCAAGATCAATCTTAGGCGGATCTTTCCTTGAGCCATAATTAAAAAGATAATCAAACTTGGAACGTATCGCAGAGGGCGCACCACTTCGCTTCGTAGCCCTTCTCTCATCCACAAGGCGCCCGCCGGATCCGTCACCGTGATGTTTTATCCTGATATACCCCTTCGGCCTCTTGACATACTTCTTCATCAGCTCAAAAAACACAGCCCCTAAGATAAACGAAACCAACGCAATAACAAGTGTATCTGTCATAAGCAATTATTAGTCTTCGGTGTATTTATTCTTTTCTATGGATTACGCAAAAAACCAAAAAAAAAACGAGATTCATTAACTTATTTAATCTTCCCTCCAATCTATCATCATGGACTACGACATACTAATCATCGGCGCAGGCCCCGCAGGCTCATCCCTGGCATGCAAACTGCGCTCACTCGGACTCACAGTACTCCTCATCGACAAAAAAGCAGCAATCGGAAAACACGCATGCTCCGGCCTCTTCAGCAAACGAATCACAAAATACTTCGACATCAACAGCAGCATGATAGAAAACACAATCAAAGGCGCAACATTTCACACAAGAAACACCAGCTTCGAAATAAAAAAAGAAAAAGCCGAAGCACTGGTAATAGACCGCCCGAGATTCGACCGATTCGTCCTGAAAAAAGCAACAGACTCAGGCGCGCACACCCTACTCAACTCACACATGATATCATGCCGAAGCACAAAAGAAAGTATCAGGACACACATCATGACCCCGGAAGGACCGCAGGAGATAACCACAAAACTGATAATCGGCGCAGACGGCGCAGCAAGCACAGTACGAAGAACCCTCAACCTGAAAGGAAACCTCAACTACGTCAACGGCATACTATCATACTACCCCATAAAAAACACATCCGAACTCGTCGAACTACACTACAGCCCGGACACAGCCCCCGGCTTCTTCGCATGGACAATACCAAGAGGAACCCGCACCGAATACGGCCTCGCAACAGACCCCCGCTATAACCACTACGCATACTTCAAAAAATTCCTCAAAAGATTCAACCTGAAACTGACAAACTTCCATGCCCACCCCATCTGCTTCGGAAACCAGCAGACAGTAAGCGACCGCGCACTCCTCATAGGCGACGCGGCAGCACAGGTAAAACCATTTTCTGGCGGCGGCATAATTTACAGCATGATCTGTGCCGACATCGCAGCAAAAGCAATAAGCAGCGCATTTGACAAAAACGATTTCACAAAACAATTCCTAAAAAAACACTACGAAGACAAATGGAAACAAAAGCTCATGCCAAAAATAGAACTCGGGTTAGGCATAAGAAACATCCTAAACAGCCTGAACGACCGCGAACTAGACACCTTCTTCGAAATGTTAAAAGACCAGAAAAAGCAAATTGAATCCCTGGGCGACATGGACTTCCTCTAAAACAATAGATTGAGGGATACAATTATCCATATGTTTGTTTTGTATCCCCTAAAACCAGAAAACATCTGCCACAGCAAAAATCAGCCGGACAGATACATCTCCTTAACATAATCCACAAACGGCTTCTCTCTCTTCTCAATCTGGAACTTATCAAGGGCATCATAATAATTCTCCAGATCCTCAACAGGAATATCAACCAAAGGATAATTCTTCTTCCACAACACCCAGTTCATCAAAAGCCGCGACAACCTGCTGTTCCCATCCCTGAAAGGCTGGATAGATATTATCTTCAGATGAACCAGCGAAGCCAACTCTAGGGGATGAAGTCTTCCCTTTTCTGACTTGTACCATCCAAAGAAATCATCCAGCTCCTTTCGGACATCCCCCCATTTCGGAGGAACATGAGGAGTTCCCGCCACCTTCACATCGCGCTCAAGCTCATACCTCGTCTTTCCTGCAATTTCATCCCACACACCGGACATCAGAATCTTATGAATCCTCCTGATAAAAGCCAAATCCAATACCCCCCGATATTTGGTTATAGCAATGATTCCTCTCCTGTGATTCTCCAACAATTTCACAGTCTCAAGCCTCTTGATACCCTTGGGCATGATACCATCCTTCAATATCAATGCAGTCTGCCTAAGCGTCACATCCACACCAGACAACTTACTGCTATCATAAGTAAA
>DAOVYR010000105.1 GCA_030635525.1 Candidatus Nanohalarchaeota archaeon
AGCTCATCCTTTGTAATGATATTTGTCCCGGTTTCAACAAGCTTCACTTCACCGGGCCTCCCGATCTTCGCCTTTGGAGTAGCCCCCTCCTTCAGATGAATTGAAGTCGTAAGAGGAGTAAACATTTTCTCGATTTTCAGAGTCTTGATATCCTCCCTCTTGAAATAAATCACATCAACGCCGACCGCTTCAGCAGACTTCGCCTGCACAACATCCGCAGTAATAAGAGTTGCCCCGTTATCGCGCGCAATATCCTTGATAAGCGCATCGATCCTGCCGCTCTTCGCAAGCTGGATTTCCTCCATCGTGGGCTTCCTGCCCATCTTACTGACCTTGACATTATGCTCTTCGCAAATATTGCGGATATTCTTAAGCTCATCAAGCCCGTCAAACCCGATTTCGCGTCCCCTGTTCGCCTGGTTTTCAAGCTCAGCGATCACAAACTCAGGAACAATAAGCTCTCCTGAAATTTTCTTATCAGAAATAAGCTTGGAGACAACGCCATTGATAATCGCCGACGTATCCGGAACGAACTTCCCGCACTTCACTGATTTTATACTCCCGGTATTCACCGGCTCTTTATTATTTTTATTTTTCATTTTATTTTCATTAATTTTAATTGAATTAATATTTATCACCTTATATTTTACTGTGCTCTTTTAGAGCATATCTATTTGTATATATCATCAACCGCCAATCAAATCTATCTATGGCATGCCTTGCATGCCTCACGAATATCTCCGAAGGTTGTTGATACGCAAAGATTCTGCGTATAGCGCGGAATCTTTTAGCGTTTGTAATTTCCATTTGTACTATTTACATTTTGTATAATTCTATACGTTCTTGTACGAACCATAAAATCTATTTAACTCTATAAGAAATGCAAATTAATAAGAAATAATCATAAAATCCTATTTCTACTCATTCCATCTGGTTCAATAGCTAATTGACAGCATAGTTTTAAAAATGTTTGTTTTGTCTGCAAAGAGACATCTCGTCGTATGGCTCCTGTGAATAGAGGTGATGGATATTGATTTTAGTGTGTGTGGTATCCGGTTGTGAACGCACACTATTGGCTATGGCATTGTAGGCAAGCACTCAAAAAAGACCAAATCGCTTGGCGCATATAAATACCGCTTAAAACAATTGCTTGCAAGCTAAAAACTCACTTTCTCCTGCCAAGCCTGCTCTTAATAGCATTTAGTGAAGAAACAGACCCGCCTCTTGACGTAAACCTCGACTGGACCCTGCCTCCATATCCGGACCGTCTCTGCTTCTTTTTAATAGTTATAATCACAAACGCCACAAAAGCAAAGAAAAGCGACATATAGATATTTGTCCTTCCCGCGCTTGAAAACGAAACAAGCCCCGTCATATCCGGCACACTAAAAGACACCTCTTCTTCATTTACTGCCGGCTCTTCCTCTGTGACAGACTCATTTCCTCCAATCTTTGCAGTAAACGCAGTCTTTTCATTCACTTCATTAGACGCAAAATCAACATTAACAAAATAATACTTATTGCATGACCCCCCATCGCAATCCTCCGGTGGTATATGGACATTCAGATCAACATTTATCCTCTCCCCCGCAGGAATACTCTCAACAAGAGTCGGCTCCATCGTATACCATGTATCCTTCAGCCCCGAAATACTCACCATAACATTCGTAAGCTCCGTCTGGCCCGTATTAAACACATTTATATTCATCGTCTTAGCCTCGCCAATCAAAAAATCCACCGTCTCCGGAACCTGCAGATTAACCTCTTTCTTTCTCGTAACCTCAAACTCATACGTCATATTATAAGACATATATGGGCTCCTCTTTGCCGTCGCGACAAGATTAAACAACCCGTCCACATCCGGCGCAGACAATATCGCCGTAAAAATGCCCCCTGCCCCCGACGTAGTTTTCCCTGATATCTCAGTGCCCTCCACCGTGTAATATACCTCAACTCCCTCAATCTCAACACTTTTCGTATCCAGAACCTTGCCCGTAAGCGTCATCCTCTCTCTGGAAAAATAATCCCTCTTATCAAGCGCCGCATCCAGCCACAATCCTCGCCTCTCACCGATAACAAAAGCAGACAGCCTGTTTGTATTGAACGAAACCATATCCCTCACGATATTAACAACAGTAGACACTTCCACCCATTCACCGATACACTTTCTCTTACCGAAATTCCAGTTTGTACACTTATACGTCTCAATATTCTTTTCATTATCGACCGCGCCGTCATCATACGGTATCTCAAGATATGCCGACTCAAACGGCATCCCGAACTCCAGGACCACAAGTTTTGCCACAGTCAGCCCCTCGATTTCAGGGCTTCCCGAAAAATAATCATAATTTATCGAATCAATCATGGTGCTGAATATATCGACGCCATATACTTCCGCTTTCCACACCTGCGGGAAGCGCATGGCAATATCATAAGTGTCCGCAGTGACAGGCACATTATACCTGCCGGCACCGTCTGTTGCAAAAGGTATCTCTGTCTTATTATTCCTAAGCACAATGCTTGCAGAAACAACATTGCCATTTGAATCCACCAACTGCCCTTGGAACGCCAAAACGAACCTGACCTCTGCCCCCGTAAATATGACCTCGCCAACCCCGGGATACCATACTGATATTTTCAGATCATAAGATCCCGGATCCTGCTGAATTATATTGACAGGAAGAACATAATACCCGTCACCATCATTAAACGTGAACCCCTTCTCATCCACAAGATTCAGAGTCCTCTCACCATCATCCCTTTCCATATAGATATCAAAATGAGTCAGATCCAGATTCTCTGCAGCCCCTCCCTGATAGATCACTCTCAATTTAATATCCTTCTTAGTAGAAGTAGTAAGATCAATTATATTCGAAATAGTTCCCGGCACAAGAGAAACAACCAGCGACTTCATAGTTATGAGTGCATCCGTCTGCGCACTACTCAACAAAATCGTTGAAGACGGCGGCTCAGTATAACTCAAATCCACCTTGAGATCATATTTATTTTCCGAAGTCAGGTCCGGGACAGAATCCAGCCGATAACATGGTATAATCCATGATTCTTTTGAAGGGTCATAAGATGCGGAATTAGTATCCGCAATCTTCTTGTCAGACGTCGCATCATTGCTCAGGTAAACATCAAAATTCAATGTACCGCCCGCAGATGCAAGCGAATCCAGTGTAAGTATTTTTCCGTCTTTATAGACTCTGTATTCAACAGATGTGGAATTTGTCAGATACGTCTCAACCGGAATTGATCTTGTGGGTGCCACAATTTCTCCTCTAAGTTCATGCACTTCAAAAGAACCTGAAAAATTCCCGATCTTCGTATAATTTACATCCAGGCAGTCCCCGCTAACCTCATATACGCCGTACTTAGCAGACTCAAGTCTCGAATCAATATCCACTACAGCCACCCATGCAGAGCCGGCCCCCGTAAAATCAATATATTTACCGTAAAGCTTGGTAACGAACGTATTTTGCAACTGTGCCGTGTCCGCAGGGCATGTACATCGAATCTCAACCCTGTTATTTTTATTATACCATATTGTATCGCTTGGAGAAATAACAGTACAACTGCTGCTCGCAGATGCTTGAGCAATAACAATAAAAAAAACAACTAATGCTCCTAATGCGGCCGAAAACAGCCCATTTATTCTTTTAGTCATAAAACTCCCTGAATTAATGCTGAGCGCTGGATTGCCCCTGTCCCAGATGAGGAGGTCAAATCAGCCTCAAAAGCTTCTTCAGTCCAATGTACTTGGGCGGCTCATAAGTTTTTCCAATTAGCCGGGCTGCAAGTTTTTTATATTCAATAGCTGCCTGCGAATACGGGCTATGGGCAACAACCGGCACTTTATCAAAAATACTTTTATTCACATTCCAGTCCTCCGGCACAATCCCGACAACAGGAACTTCACACATCATCTCAACTTCTTCCGGCCTTAATTCCCATGGCGCATTTTTCATCCTCGTAATCACAACCCCTAGGACATTCTTTTTCATATCTGCTGCCATGCGTGCCACTTTAACTGCATTTGCGACAGTCGGGATTTCTGGATTCGTAACCACAATAATTTCATCGCACGCATCAAGGACCGCCTGCGAATCTTTATCCAGGCCCGGTGGCGCATCAACAATCACTGTGCCTTCAAGCTTATTCAAAGCAAGTCTCAGATTACTCACATCCGCGCTCAGTGAATCAAGGTCAATAGATGACGGAACCAGCTTCAAGCCAGTATGATGCATATAAATCGCGCGACTGATATCAATCTCATCATTCAGGACATCCTGAAGTTTATTTGGAAACGTATAGAATCCCAGATGCAGCCCCAGACTTGAAGCAGTCGTATCTGCATCCACAACAACAACCTCTTCACCGAACTGGTGAAGCGCAAGTGCAATGTTAATCGACGAAACCGTCTTACCGGTTCCTCCCTTTCCCGAAACAATCCCAATTATCTTTGGCAAATAATCACCCGTTAATTCTCTTGATTTGAAGCATACATCTGTTTATGCCACTATATTGATATATTTATAGATAGTTACTCTTATATAGATATCCTTCATCTGAATTATTTATAACTAACTGTTAGACTCATCACACCCGCAATAATCCTACTCTAGAAATAGGCCGTAAATCAAAAATCATCCCTTGTCAACAACCGCCGGCATGTCTTGCATGCCCCACACATATCACCAAAGGTTGTTGATACGCAAAGATTCCGCATACGGCTATATTCAAGCGTTTACGATTGAATAGGCGGGAATACGACTTGTCGGATTCACAGCACTCAATAGAGTAGCGGAATCTTTAGCGTTTCAGAAGACCCGTCCCCCTTCTTCCCGCGACTCTTATCTTTCCTCCTCAACTTCACCCTGGAAAGTTCAACCGCCAGAACTCCGACCACCACAAGAAGCACAACAA
>DAOVYR010000197.1 GCA_030635525.1 Candidatus Nanohalarchaeota archaeon
AACAAAAAAATCAACAGCAACAGGAGCATTTTCACCGCAAGGGATTGCCCGGAACACCACAGGGCACAAGAAAAACACATAATAACAATCAAAAACATAAATAAAGACAAAAAAATACAAAAAACAAGAAACAAAGCAAAAGTAGACCTTTTTATAACAAACAGAACAAATCCGGACCAGAATCACAACAGCAAAAAATAAAGAGATTAAATCAACATATTGATTGGATAAATGGGTAATTCATACCACAAAAACAAAAGAATCAGCAAAAATAAATAATCCTAACTTCCCAAATACACACATAAACAGGACAAACTACCCATAAAAAACACAGGCATACCTACAATAAACACAGACCACATAGAACACACCAACCCCAAAAACAACACCCCGCAACACATCAAAACATACCCGACCAGGATACCGATTTTCAACCCCGGAAAAGCCCATTCACATACAAACCAAAATAAAATATATGATTCCATAATTTTCAGGCATTATTGCCCTGCAATCCAGGGTACACACCAACAAAAGAGCGTATTCACATACTGTCTAAAACAAAGCAGTTCAGAAGATCAACCAAAATACAAACATATTCCAGTAATACCCCGAATACACATTTTCAAGGATTTTACCACATCTAAAGCAAAGAATATACCCCATACAGGAAAAATCCAGGCAAAAAATCCATGCACAACTCATCAAAACCCAAAATAAAATATGTACTCTAAGAATACAGAGACGAAAATAAGAACAAGATAATGCACTTTAAAGAAGCGAAAAAAGACAGCATTTGACCCATAAAGCTTCTAACCCTCACCCCATGATTTCCCATAAAGCAAATCAAAGATAATGTGAGAGTTAAAATATCGCAAACTCAAAAATTCCCCACAGTTTCTCCCGAAAAGAAGCCCAAAACAAGCTCCTTTCAGCAAAAACCCAACAAAACCCCCTGTATCCTCCATCCAATGTACCCCCCGGGACAAAAATCATACAAAAAAAGGCACTAGCAGCACACCAAAACAACGCAGGTGTGCGCTTGAGCACAGCGAACAAGTGACCTAAACCGAAGGTTTACGGTCGCTCTGATAGCCAGCCTTTCTGAAGGCGGTAAATGGGAAGAACCCCCCGAAAAACACAATAAATGGGAAAAGCCACCCATAAAAATAAATGGGAAGTTCGAACCACAAACAAAGAAGATACTAAAATATACACATTAAACTAAATACAATATCTAGTATGTTGAGATAGAAACATAAAATTATCAAAAACTAACAACATAAAAATATAAAAACATAAAAATATAAAACTATAAAGAAACAACAATATACAAACATAAAAAGACATACAAAAAAATAGATATCAGACAATATAAATCGCCAAATCAAACAGGAAAATGTGAGAACACCGAAATATATACATAAAAACACATATAATAAAACACACATATCAAAAAACAAATACAACACCACATACAAAACAAAAAACAACAACACCAAACACAAAAAAACAGGATATGGACAAAATCAGCCCGCAAAAACCACAGAAATAGTGAGAGAGTTAAAAAAACCGCAAACATATAAACAAGCTAAATAATATAGATAACATAGAAAAAAGCGCAGTTATCCAGAGAACAGGAAACACACCGGCGCCCCCACAGCAAAACAACGCACAGGCGATACCTTGAACGAAATCACCCTATCAATAATACAGGCACTCTGGTTCATATTCCCTGCGTACATAGCAAACCCCGCACCAGTCATCATCGGCGGAAAGACACCAATAGACTTCAACAAAAAATTCCGCGACAAAAAGCCCATACTAGGCAAAGGCAAAACATGGCGCGGCACATTCTTCGGCATATTCGTAGGAACCGCAGCATCATACCTCCAGATCATCATCCAGACCCGCTACGACCTCTCCGCCCTCAACCTGACAGAAATGACACTAACCCTCGGCTTCCTTCTGGCATCAGGTGCAATAATCGGCGACATAGTAAAAAGCTTCTTCAAGCGCCGCATCAACATCAAACGCGGAAACGAACTACCCCTCCTCGACCAGATTGACTTCCTCATAGGCGCCTTCATCTTCGCATCCTTCGTGACAGAAATACCCCTGAAAACAATAATCATACTCCTCATACTCACCCCCGCAGTCCACCGCCTCGCAAACATACTGGCATTTAAGCTAAAACTAAAAAAAGTTCCGTGGTAATGTGAGGGTTAAGTGACCATGATACCCAAAAAAATCAACACAAAACAACACATCAAAAGAATAAGCCCAAAAATACTGCCCGCACTCTCACTCATATTCTCAATACTGGCATGCCACCAGTACCTGACAAACAAACTCATAGAATCCGCACTCCTCGTAACCGCAAGCCTATACACAGAACACCGCGCAACAAAAGCACAAAAACCAGGCCAGAACCAAACAATCAACCGCCTGAAAGACCTGCTCATCTTCACAGGCATAACCCTAAACCCCAACATCCCCACAAACATAGGCTTCATCACACTAACAACAATAATCCTCCTCCCCCACATCGCAACCCGCATACAAACCCTCTCAAAAAATAACATAACCCCACCCATATCACGCACACGCACATACACAATACTAATAGCATCAACACTGGCAGAAATCCTGATCAAAGGCGCACTCACATATTCCCTGATCATCATAACCGCACTCACCATCTATTCATTCGCACGCACACTAACAACAATAGTCCTCCTCCCCCACATCGCAAGCCGCATACAGACCCTCTCAAAAAACAGGATAAAACCACCCCTATCACGCACCCACACATACACAATACTAATAGCATCAACACTGGCAGAAATCCTG
>DAOVYR010000082.1 GCA_030635525.1 Candidatus Nanohalarchaeota archaeon
ATAAAACTTATTCCCGGCTGAATCCTGCGTAAGCTCAGTATATCCCCCCTGCACATCCGCACCCTTCGTAAGCCCCCGCGAAACAATCCCTGCAATAATTCCATTACTCTCAGACACAATATAATCCTGGCGTGAATACTCATTGCCAAGAGAAGCCACACCCACAGTAACCTCATGCGCACATGCAGGAACACACAACAAAAGAACCCAAACAAACACAATCGCAACAATTTTCATAACTTATTCTTATCCGCGCGCGTATTTAAACTTTCTATTTTTTAACCCCAAAATCCCTCAAATCCACCTGTCCCATAAACTTATTTTTAGCAGACTTAATAGTGCCGGTCACACCATGCACATAAAATATAACACTTTCACCTTCAATCTCCTTAATTGATGCAAGCACAGCCCTCACTTCCTCCACAGAATCATGCGTGGTCTTAATAACCGCCTTCTTCCTGGCGGCATCAAACAGCTGAGACGGAACCCACATCTTAAACTTAGAAGTACCAGCCTCACCAAAAAGCTGAAGAGATGCACTCCAGATTGCATTAACAACATTATCAAGCCGGACATCCTTCTTCGAGATAATCTCAAACACAATATACCTTTGATTATCCCTCAAACTAGGCGGCAGCGGATTCAATTTCATTCAAACACCAATCACTTTCACTCCATTTTTCAAAGTATGATTCTTTACCTCAGCAGTCCTCTTCACAATAAACGCAGGAACCTCAGACACAGTCTTCACCGCCCTCTCACGGTCAAACCCGCACATATATGCAAGCGAAGCAAGCTCCCTGCCTGCCCTCATATCCCACACACTCTCAGCCCCGCTCGCAACAATAACATGAGCACCGTATTTGCGTGCAAGCATAACATTGCGGCGCATATGAGAAAGCACATAAGACCTTATCTTCCTGTAAGAATGAAGATACTCCCGGAAATTCAACTCAACCGCAACATTATTCTCTGCTGCAAGCTTCATCATAACATGATCCATCCCCGAATCCTTCCTCTTAAGTTCAGGGTGAGTAAGAATATCCACCCGCGGATTCTCAACCGCACTCCTGTTAACCTCAAAAACTCCCCCATGAACCGCAAGAATATCCACATTATCCCTGAACCGGTTTATCTGCCGGTTAAGCTCACCCGGGCTCTCAACCTTTATCTCCACCCCGACAAGCACATTGACATCACTTTTTATTGCCTTGACATCCTTCTTTACTGCATCAAGAGTCTCCATAGTATCTATCCCATCCAAAAGAACAATAGTATCAAACCCCAGTCTCTGTGCATACTTCACTACATTTTCAACACTATCCACACCATACGAATATTTCGTAGCCACATGCAGGTCATAATATTTCCGAAACATAAATCATACTTAGGCTCTTAGTTTTATAAGGTTTGCAGCGCCACCCATATAAAATATAAAAAGGGCAAGAACCCATTATAGAGCATACCATCACAGGGAGATTAAATGGAGCGGCTAAAAACAGGAATAACAGGACTGGACGAAAAAACAGAAGGCGGTTTCGTAAAAGGCTCAATCATCCTCGCTGTTGGAAAAACAGGCACAGGAAAAACACAATTCTGCTCATCATTCATGTACGCAGGAGCTCTGAACGGGGAACCGGGGCTTTACATAACCACAGAAGAAAGAAGCGAAGACATAAAAGAAGACATATATTCCATGTTCAGTTGGAACTTCACAGAATTGGAACAAAAAGGACTGCTAAAATTTCTCTCAATCAAGGCGATTTATCCTGAAAAGCCCATGGGCGAAGAGACACAAAGGATAACAAAATCCTATCTCATAGGCATAAGAAGCCAGATAGCAGAAGCCATAAAAAGCGTAAAGGCGCAAAGAGTCGTCCTCGACTCAGTCTCCGTACTTGAGATGTTCATGCAGGACAAATACATGGCAAGAGTGATGCTATTTGGACTCGTGGAATACTTCAAAGCCAGGCAGGTAACAGTAGTAATAAGCGGTGAAATCCCGGAAACCAGCCAGGGCCTGACAGGCAGCGGGATAATAGAATATCTTGTAGACGCTGTAATCAAGCTTGATTTCGTGCCGGTCTCAGAAGAATTCAAAAGAACAATGACAATAAGAAAAATGCGGCGCACCGACCACTCGACACTGATTCATCCATTCGAGATAACGCCAAACGGCCTGCGGCTCGTAAAAATATGATAATAAACAACTGCCAGAATATAGGGGGGGAAATATCTATGAAAAACAAAAAAGTAATTCTGATTTTAACAGCACTTATTACATTTATAGTATTGGGGAGTATGTCCTTTGCGCAGGAATGCATAACAGACTGTACTGATAACGACTTTGACAAATACACACCAGATACAACATGCAACACAAATGAAAGTTGTCCATCATGCAAATGCAATGACTGTGACGACACAGATCCTACATTCAATCCAGGCGCAGAAGAAAAATGCGCCTCAGTCAACGACGAAAACTGCAACGGGCTAATAAGTTGCTATGACCCTGCCTGTTGCGACGCAGTAGACGACTGCACTACGTCATCTTCGCCATTATGGATTGACTTTGACCGCGATACTTACACAATATGCGAAAACGACTGTGATGACACAGACCCCATCTTCAACCCAGGTGCAGACGAACTATGCCTGAGCGTCAATGACGAAAACTGCAACGGACTAATAAGTTGCGAAGACCCTGAATGCGCAGGCCAAACAGGACCAGAAGGAGAATTATGCTGTCAGGATGCCTCTGATTGCATACAAGACAACTGCGTAACAGAATCATGCACTAACAACGCATGTGCCTATATAAACAGACCACAGTGTGATGCAACAGAGTGCAACAATCAGGAACGCTGTGATTCTTCTGGCGGCAACTGCGCCAACCCCGACCTTAACTCAAATGTGTGTAACACGTGTTATAATGGATTCTTTGATGAAACAATGCCCTTTGAAACAGGCACGACACCAAGTTGCTGCAATGACGATTCTGGAGAGCACCACATAACCCAAGGGATCGGCACAGGCGCATGCTGCAACTCCACTAACGACTGCGTAGATGCAAGCAATATGTGCAGAGACGAATATCTAACTGAAACAACCTGCAACGACGGAATAGACAACGACTGTGACGGTCTCACAGACAGCGATGACGAAGACTGTTCAGGCGACCCATCATGCGCACCTGAAGAAAGCACATGCAAAAATACAGAAGAATGCTGCGACGACCTCAAATGCAAAAAACAGACAGATTCACCAGAAGACAAAATATGTTGTAGCAAAGACATGTGCGCAAGCACAGAAGGATGCGCAGAAGAAAACACATGCATCACAACCAACTTCAAAAACCGTGGCGAAATAGAAGTGGTATGCGCCCACGAATCATGGAGACCAGAAACAACCCACGAATGGAGCTGTATGGATAAAATAGACAACGACTGCGACGGAGCCATAGATTGTGAAGACGAAGACTGCAACACCAGAGCAATGTGTAATCCAAAATGCACAACAGACAACGAATGTAGCAGCAGAGAAACATGCAAAAACGGAAAATGCACAAGACTATTCTGCAAAGGATGCGCATATCCAGAAGACCACATCTGCAAGGACTGGGAATGCTGCACAAAAAGAGACTGCGCAAAAGGTGAAATGTGCTGGGAACACGAATGCATAACAACGCCCGAAAGCACATCCGTGAAAAACAAATACACAAAAGAAAATGCAAAAAGCGCCATAGAAACCGCCCAGCAAAACATATTGCGGAAAAAATTTAGCGGAGACAAACCAAAAGATATAAAAACACTAGAAGTAAAACTGAAAAACGCAAAAACAGCATACAACAACGGCGAATATGAAAAATCAGAATCCATCACTGATGAGATAACAACAGGTAAAAAACAAAAAGAAAGCGCAGTTGATAAGATAAAAGGATTCATGAACAGCGTAAAATCATTTTTCATGCGAAGTAAAGAAAAAGAAAACAAACCATATACAGGAAGCAATATAATACCAAAAATATAAAAACTCGCCACGACCCCACCTACTGATTCTAAGACAACCGGGTCCACCAATATAGTTGCACCCAAATACATCACACAAAAGTAACAATAAGTTTAAATATCTTGCATCACAAAAGTGATACAAGTACCCGCAAATATAATACTTTCAATGGTGATATAAATAAACAATACAGTAAACATAATAATAGGAACTCTAATCATTTTTATTCTGATATGCATGTCAGGCACAGGCTTTGCAGATGACTGCCAAGACAATGATAACGACGGATTCG
Source organism: Candidatus Nanohalarchaeota archaeon (assembly GCA_030635525.1). Lineage (GTDB taxonomy): Archaea > EX4484-52 > EX4484-52 > EX4484-52 > B79-G9 > B79-G9. Next base: position 4,301 of record DAOVYR010000082.1, read on the forward strand.
ACGCCGAATCATGCGGCGGAACCGACTGCGACGATGATGACGACAAGATATATCCCGGTGCCGAAGAAATATGCGACGGAAAAGACTCAGACTGCGACGACGGACCATACCCTGACGAAATAGATCTGGACTACGACGGATTCATGATATGCGCAGGCGACTGCGACGATGATGACAACAACGTATATCCAAACGCAATTGAAATCTGCGACAACGGAATAGACGACGACTGCGACAAAGCTACAGATTGCGACGACGAAGATTGCGCAAGCGATTCCTTATGTAGTGAAGAAATACCTGAATTTGCATCCACAATAATACCCTCAATCATTACGATATTCTCAATAATGCTACTAAAATCTAAGCACAGATTCTAATTAATACAAAAACAGAGCACAACTTCTACAAATCAAATATTTAAACTACAATTTACAAAAATAACATATGGCATTGAAACAAAAACAGATAGCTCTGCTATTATCCATCTCCTTCACACTCATTATTAGCTTTTCAATCACCGCCGCATGCGAAGTACCTTATAACGACATGGAAATAAACAGTAGCAAAACATTATGCGGCGGAACACACTTCATAAATGACAGCAACTCAGAAGGAATACTAATAATTACTGAAGATAATTTGATTCTTGACTGTAATAACTCCTACCTATACGGAAACAACAGCGGAATAGGAATATATGGATTCACCAAGGCAAACATCACAACAATTAACTGTCATTTCAAAAACTATGATACAGGGATAAAACTACTGCAATCAAACATCATACTCATAAAAAACAGCAATATTTCTTCAAACAACAGAGGTATATCTCTAAGTGGCACAGATAACACAACCGTCATCAATAACACAATCAAAAGTAACACAGATTCAGGCATATACATAACATCATGCGACAATATAACAATCCTAAACAGCTCTTTTTCAGAAAACACAAATGGAATCAGAATTATAAGTGGAAACAATAACACAATCAAAACATCAAGTATAAGAAGAAACACAGACAATATTCTTTTCGGAACTACCAGCGCAAAATACACACTAATCGAAAACAACTTAATAGATCCTGACGAAGACCTTTCCGGCGGCACCGACACAATCTCAATCAACAACATCTTCGCAGACTGGACCGCAGGTCCCGCAGACGAATTTCTCGCAGACTTCGAAACACTCACAAGCGCAATATCCAC
>DAOVYR010000084.1 GCA_030635525.1 Candidatus Nanohalarchaeota archaeon
CGTATAATACACCTATGTGGGAAAAACCGGTAAAATCGCGCAAAATATATTATTTCACCTACACGAAAACCAAAAATGCATAAAGAATACAAAACCATATAAAACTAACACCTCCTAAAAGTAACGGTGATGTATATGACTTGTAATACTTTGTCTATTAAAAATGGGCTGTGGACAGACTATTTAGCCGAAACAGGATATCCAGATACTCATTTCATAAATCCAGTCACCGGTGGCGATGAAAGAACAACTTATGTAGAGAAGCCCCTTCCCACACACTATAGGCAATAATCTTGCCCTATCACTTATTAACCAAAACCCACACTTTCCTCTTCCGCGCCCCGTCAAACTCGCAAAAATAAATCCCCTGCCACCTTCCAAGCGCAATCTTTCCATCCTTCACAGGCACAGTAACAGAACAACCGACAAGCGTTGACTTGATATGCGCAGCCGAATTCCCCTCCGCATGCTTGAACCTGAAGTCGTTCTTCACAATATCCCCTAACCCAAGCAGCATATCGCTCGCACACATCAGGATCCGCATTCTCATTGACAGTAACTCCTGCTGTCGTATGCGGCACAAACACAACACAGGCACCATACTCTATTCCCCAATCAGCAACAACTCTCGACACATCATCTGTAATCTCTATAAGTTCTTCTTTTTTTCTGGTTTCAATATTTAATTCATGCATACTTCAGGAATATGCAATCAAAAATTTTAATGTATTTACCCCATATAACCTTGCATGACAAATTTTTCAAAAAAAGTCCTGAACCTCACAAAACAAATACCAAAAGGCAAAATAACCACATACAAACAATTAGCCGCTGCCGCAGGCAACCCCCAGGCCAGCCGCGCAGCAGGAAACGCCCTAAACAAAAACACCCGTCCGATAATCATCCCCTGCCATCGTGTAATAAAAAGCACAGGCAAAGTAGGCGGCTACTCAGGAGGAAAAGAAAAAAAGCTTGCGCTCCTGAAAAAAGAAGGAATCCCCATCAAAGAAGGCAGAATAATCAACCTTAAACACCATCTCCACAAATTCAAAAAAAGTGATGCTTAACTCTTTCTCATCTTCCGCAAATAAATTTCATCCACAACTTCTTAAAAAACGGTAAAGTAAGTGTCGAAAGCATAAACGCCACCGCAGGCACAATAGCATTTAGCCATGGTTGAGGTATCCTGATTGCCTGGAGATAAAACCCGATAGCAAGATAAGTAAATATCACAAGCAGAATCCTTCTTGTATAGCTTCTCTCCCACAGTTTGTCTGCCTCAACGCGCAGATTCCTCTCCTTTATATCCTCAATTTCCCTTTCCAGTTCCTTTAATGTTGCCATACTCCTATCCCATATCCAACTTTATCACTTCTTCACCTTCTTAACCTTAACAAAATCCGCAAGCGTCATCCCCCCGCGACCGGACCCTGCGTTCTTGACATCATCATCATCCTCTTCAACCTTCTCAACAAGCTTAATCCCCAGCGCATGCTCAATCCTCTGCGCAAACGAAAGATCCGGCTTAATCTTCCCTGCCTCAATCTTATGCATCAAAGACTCCTTGGCATGCAGCACTTCAGAAAGCTTCTTAACATCCCACTCCCGCACCTTGCGCGCATTATGAATAATCTTCCCAAATCCCGAAGCAAGCTCATACTCAACAACCTTCACTTCCCGCGCAGGCTGCACAGATCTCTGAAAGCTGCGCCCGCCCCCGTAAGGTATCCTTATAATCTCGCCCTTACCAGCACATCCGTCACACACATCAAGAACCGCACCCTCGATCTTAGCGCGCTTCAAAACCCCCGCACCTCTTCCACACATATCGCAATTTGGCATTTATATCCACCTCCACATTCACTCAACTTAATAAAGGTACCAAAAACTAAAATAACTTATGCAAGAAATCCGAAAAAACCTCAAAGAAACATACAATAAAATTGCCGAACACTTCGACGCCACAAGAAAAAACCCATGGCCAAAAGTGGAACAATTCATAAAAAAGCAACAAAAAGACACACACCTCCTCGACCTTGGAGCAGGCACAGGCCGCCACAGCATCAGCGCAAAAAACCACAACCTAAACCCCATAGCCGGCGACTTCTCAATCAGCCAGCTTCGAAAGCTCAAAGAAAAAGACAAGACAATCCCATTAGTCCTTCTCGACCTGACCGCCCTCCCCTTCAGATCAGACACATTTGAATCAATCATCTACATAGCAGCAATCCACCATCTCGAAACCGAAAAAAAGCGCATAAACTCCCTCAAAGAAACAGAGCGCATCCTAAAACCCCAAAGCCCGATACTCATCAGTGCATGGGCGCACGACCAGCCACGCTTCAAAAACAAACCAGCCGACATCCACCACACATGGGACAAAAAGCACCCGCGCTTCTATCATCTCTTCAAAGAAAGCGAACTCAAAGACATCTCAAAAAAAGCAAACCTTCACATCATCACATCATGCCGCGAAAAAGACAACATCTACGTTCACTCCCTCAAAAGAAAACGGACCAGCGGCGCAAACACAACATAAACAGCAATACCCACGATAAACAATTTCTCCGGGTAAAAAAACAACCCCAAAATCACAACAACCGCCTCAATGCTGATAATAACCCTCTCACCATTTTTCAGGCTCTTATAATTCTTGAAATTATAAAACTTCACATTTGAAACCATAAGAAACGACAGCGCAATCGTCATCAAGCCAATATATATCGCAGGCATCACAACATTCCCGACAACAAGCCCTATTGCAAACCCCGCAGTAACCGGCGTCGGTATCCCCAGAAAATGCTCATGGACATTAATGACATTAAACTTGGCAAGCCTATACACCGAACACGACACAAGTAACAGTCCGATACTCATACCCAACATCCCAAGCGTTTCCAGGTATATATTATATATCAAGATCATAGGCGCAACACCGAAAGAAATCGCATCACACAGGGAATCAAGCTCCTTGCCGATATCCGACGTCTGCTTAAGCATCCTTGCAAACTGCCCGTCAAGTTGGTCAGCAAGAACAGCAACAATCAGCATCAGAGAAGAATAGCGATAATCCCCGCTGAACGCGAACAATATCGCAAGAGAGCCGCATACAGCATTCAGAAGCGTCAGTCCTGTAACAAAATACCATTTTACCAGCGACATAATACCATCACTCTGATTTTTACATTCCATATTTATCTGCCTTCTTATTTATCTCTGACCCGGGAAATCTCACCACTTGCCTCGTTGATTTTTATACCCCAAAAAATACATACATCCAAAGCCAAGCGATGTATTCAGCCCAAGCACAATAATCCTGTCCACAATCACAACCGCAGCTGCCAAAGGAAAACTGACTCCTCCAAGCACGAACCCTGCAATCATCGCAGGCTCAACAGCACCTATAGCTCCCGGGAGAAGCGGCACAACAGATGCAACAGTGCCAAAAGCAATGGCAATAACAATAAACAATGGATCAATCCTACCCCCCAATGCAATGATAATAAGATACAATCTCAAAACATCCAAAACCCTTGACAAAACACTGATACCCATAGTCGATACAATGGTTCTAAAAGAAACCTCCCTCAACGCACTGTTAAAAACATCAATATTATGGCTGAGATTTTCCTCAAACCTCAAAACACGCATCTTAAGAACCCTGAATCTTTTCAAAAAAGACATAAAAAACAAAGTAACCGCAATAGACGCCTTCCTGTTCAGCGATGTATACATAAGCGACCCAAGAACCAGTATCCCTATACCAATAACAATCAGCAATGGATACAGGATAACAACCGGTAGATCAAACTTAAAATGAAGAATCATAACAGCAATAACATCCAGCAGCAGAAAACTCCCGTACTCAAGAAAATCCGTTGCAATAACCGTCGCAAAAGTCCTTGACTTTTTAGCGGAACTGACCTTACTAAGAAAATACGCTTTAGCTGGCTCACCCCCAGATATTGCAACCGGCGTAACACTATTGATCGCACATCCAATCCATGAGATCGCAAACACCGAAGCAAACTTTGCCTTCATCCCCATATCAATAATAAACTCATTCCATCTGACAGCAGATAACAGGATAACAAGAATATAAGTAAAAACTGCCAGTGTCCAATAAAAAAAATCAATCTCCTTGTATATTCTAAGCAGTTCGCCAATACCAACACTATGCAGGACAAACAATATAATACCAAAACTTACAACAAAACCCGCAATCCCCAGAGACTTCATTACATACAATACACAATTTATCTATATAAAACTAATCTTCAAGCCATCTATTGAATGCCGGCTTAAAGAAAGCATTGGCAAAAACCTTGATATGAACAAGTTTCGAGACCCTGCTACCATACGGAACTCCTTTCCCTGAAACAAGCTTCCCCAAAATATCATCAATTGAATCAGAATCTGGTAACTTTGTATACGCCCGCCCGATATCCTTGTACCTGTGGGCATCACTGCCTGCACAGACCGTGATATTATTCTTCTGTGCAATATATCGGGCATAATCATTCTCAAAATTAAAATACGCCATCCCGTTAAGAACCTCCATCACAAAAGGGTACTTTATCTTTCTATATGCAAAAACTGCGCCCTTTCTCCAGAAACAGAACGGGTGAGGCAATATAATAGTCCCTCCTATCTCTTTAATCTGCTCGACTGTCTTCTCTACACTCTGGAGCGGCTTTATCCGCTCATCAATATTCAATGCAATGATCTCTCCGCCCCGTGTCAATATCTCCTCCCCGCGAATAAGAGCAAAACCATCATCAAACTTCTGCTTAAAATCACCTATCTTATTATGGTCAACAATCGCAACACCATCAAGCCCCCGCCTCTTCGCAGTCTCAATAATTTTGTCAATTTTCATAAAACAGTCCGAAGAATATTTTGAATGAACATGAAAATCAATTTTCATCATAAACCTAATTTACAAAGCAGATATTTATAGTATAGTTAACATCTCTACTAAATAGACAAACTTCACCAAAAACCAAGAGATGTTAATCTATATGGCAAAGACATGAATTCCAAAAGTTATGTCTTTGACTATAAATGCACCAAGGGTACTAAATGGTAAAAATAATACTTCCAACAAAAGATGAAGAAGAATCTCTCGCACAAACAATAGACGAAATCAGATCCGTCTGCGACTGCGAAATAATAGTCGTCGACGCGCACTCAAAAGACAGGACAGTGGAAATCGCAAAAAGCAAAGACGTAGCTGTAATCTACGACCATGGCAAAGGGAAAGGCGAAGCTCTGCGCACCGCTTTCGCCTATGCCGATGACGACGTCATATTTGTGGACCCTGACGGCACATACCCGATTCAAAAAATTCCGCAGTTCATAGAAGCCCTGAAAACCCATGATTCCATCTATGGCGAGCCTGTAGAATACACAGAGAACGCGATGCCCTGGCAATACCACATAGGCCGTAGAATGACAAAACTTATATTCTACTTATTATACCGGACAAGC
>DAOVYR010000026.1 GCA_030635525.1 Candidatus Nanohalarchaeota archaeon
AGCATACGTATTATTTTGATCCGTTTGAGGTGCTGCGTTATTGCGCTACTATGACCCGTAATCTTAAGTTTGATCATACGTACCTGCCGCATGATTTTACGGTTTTTATGTATAAGAAGGGGGATTATGAATTTTGACCGTCAAATGTATGGGGCTTTGAGTGGATTTTGGACTGTTATAAGTGGTGGTGAGGCGATTGTTTTTTCGCGTTGTTGTCTCTGTGGAGCTAAGTCCTGTTATATGTGTTGGTGTTGATAACTTTGGCGATTAAAGCGAGTTTCTTGAAAAGAAATTCGGACGAACGACAGCGAGTGTTTTAATCGCTTGTTATCATAGTCTCGAAGAGACCGAAGAGTTGCAGGGCTTTTGGCTAAATTTAAGTTTTTTTCCAGAAATAATAAATCCCTGCAGACAGATATAATATTGGTGTAATAATTGTTAAGATGATAATTGATGTTATTGTTAATATTGATTCTCCAAATAAATCAGTTATTCCTCCTAAAGCGATAACATGAAGGATGTATGGCAATTCCTTTAATCCCCACAATATGGATAATATAGCACCAATTATTTTTGCTTTATTATTATTTGCTCTCAAGAATAATACAGGCAACATTAAAAATATTAGATAAACAGGCACAATGATAAAGGTCTGCGCTAGCATATCACACCCACCTCGGCACGGAACAAAAAAGGCAAGAATGATAGTACCTATTAAAAAAAGAAGAAATCCAATCAAAGCAATTTGCCAGCTCTTGATTTCTTTAGGGTCCATGCTTTTTAATATATTTCACATCATTTATATGTCTTTTGAAAGCCCTGTAATTTCCGATAACTGTTTGGGATTTTGTCGAGTCGCGAAGCGATTCGGACGGAGCCGCAGGCGTAGTGTCAAAATCCCTTGTTATGTTCCCGAAACCAATATCCTCAAACGGCAAGGAGCGAAGCGACACAGAGTTCGTGCGACCGAGCCCGTCGAACCAATATCCTCCAGTTTCACCAATTTTTTAATTAAAACATGGCGAGGGCGTGCGAATTGGACATAACCTGTATTAAGAGAACAAAATGTTCGCTTAATACCCCGTATCTGAGGGTTTAGGGAACATTTTGATGCCTTTGGTTTTATTGGCTTTAGGCAAATGCCATGCGCAATTCTTATGTCTGCGGGGTGCGCGTTTAATAAGAGTAATTACAAGAAAGCTTTTAATGTAGATACTGAAAGCCTATCCGGGCGCTGCGTCGATGAGTCAATCGTCGACGCGCCATTTTGGCAATATTTTGCTTTCTTCTGTTTTTAGTGTTTTTTTGTTTTTGTAGTTCAGGATTCCGCTCCATGCTATCATTATGCCATTGTCTCCTGCGTATTTCATGGGGCATGCGAAGTATTTTGCGCTCCTTTCTTTGCACATGTCAGAGAGCATTTCTTTGAACCTGTTGTTTGCGGCGACGCCGCCTGTGATGAGGACTTCCTGCTTTTCTGTGTGCGCGAGTGCTCTTTCAGTCGCTTCTATGAGCATTGCAAAGGCATGTTCCTGGAAGGAGAAGCAGAGGTCTTCAAGTTTTGCGCCTGAGTTGTGTCTTCTTGTGACGTCTGTGACCAGTCCGGAATAAGAGAAGTCCATGCCTTTTACTGTGTATGGGAGTTCAATGTATCTGCCTTTTTTTGCGAGTTTTTCAATTATGGGGCCGCCGGGGAATCCGAGGTCGCATTCTCTTGCGAATTTGTCTATTGCATTTCCTATGGCGATGTCGAGTGTTTCTCCGAATACACGGTATTTGTTGCAGCTGAATCCTATGACCTGTGAGTTGCCGCCGGAGACATAGAGGATGATGGGGTCTTTTGCGCTTGTCAGGAGTTTTGCGATGTCTATGTGCGATATGCAATGGTTTACGCCAACAAGCGGTTTTTTGAGTTTCAGGGACAGGGCTCTTGCAAATGTTGCTGTGATTCTAAGGCATGGGGGGAGTCCCGGGCCTTGTGAGAATGAGATGATGTCGAGGTCTTCTGGGTTGATTTTGGCTTCTTTGATGGCGTCTTTTAACAGCTTTGGCGCAACTTCTGCGTGGTGTTCTGCTGCTTCTCTCGGGTGGATGCCTTTGGGTGGGAAGAAGCTTGATTTGACGTCTGAGAGGATGTTTCCTTTGTCGTCTATGATGCCTATGCCCAGTGTGTGGGCGGTCCCTTCGATTCCTAGTGATAGCATGTGTTTTTTATGGATGAATAGGTTTATATTGTTAGTTCTGTTGAGAATCTTAAGCTTTTTAATTGCCGAGTCACACTTTATATGCAATTAAAAATAAGTAGAAAAAATATGAAACAGCCAGAAACGAAGTTTATGACTTCTTAATCTCTGTGTATCCGCATCCGCCGCAGTATATCCTGTTTTTCATGTTTGCGAGCAGTTTCTTGCATTTCGGACACTTTTTGTTCTTCAGAACAGCGCGACCGTCTTTAATGTCGTAGTTTTTCCATAACTGTGGACTTTTTCCGCGCCCTTTGCTTTTTGCTTTTTTTGCGATAATATTCACCTAGTTATTCTTTTTTAGTATCATCTTTTTTTGATGCTGCTTCCTTTTTTTCTGTGTCTGGTGCCTTTTCTTCTTTTTTTGGCTCCTCTTTTTTCTCTTCCTTTACTTCCTCTTTCTTTTCAGCATCAGGGGTTTTTTCTTTTTTCTTTTCAGGAGCCTCTTTTGCTTCTTCTGGTGCTTTGCTTTCTTTTTTGGCTTCAGCGCTGTCTGCGTCTTTCTTTGGTTTTTCGTATCCCGGTACTAATTCTTTTTTGTCGTACACTCTCACATGTACTTCACTTGTCGGTCTTCCATATTTCTGGTAAACGGCGTCGATGAAAACGCACTCTTTCTTGAGTTTAAGTTCGTTGGAAACCTGGGTAGCAATATCATTCTTACTTGGTGTGGTTCCTTTTTTCGTAACCATACATATGATCTCTCTTCTTGAAAGAAGAGGGTTTTTTTTGTCATCAATTATGTTTATTTCCATATACATCAATCCCTGTTCATTATTAGAATATCTGCAAAGCATATCTTCCCGGTACAGTGCATTCTGCTTTTACGCCCATTTCTGATTCCGGATCATATACAATAAATACACCTTTACAGTTCCTTGTAAGGTCCTTGTTCTTGCAGACTTCACATTCTTTTTCTTCTGTTATCCTGCGGCATATCCTACATGCTTTTTCAGACATGATTCATCACTTCTTCCTGGTTTTTTTAACTGGTTCTTTTGCATCTTTTTCAGGCTTGTTTTTTGCCTTTAGTTTTGCCAGTTTTTCAGCTTTAAGCCATTCGATTGCGCCCAGACCTGGCTGTCTCATGGTGAGATTTATTTTGTTTATCTCTTTTTTGTCAAGGCTTACTCCGATAATTCTTGCTCTTACGTTGTCTGTTGGCTTTAAATTTTTATTGGAGTCTTTGCCTGCCAGAATGCCTGTTTTTCGGTCGTAGCTGATATAATCATTTACAATCTGTGATATGTGGCACATCCCGTCTATTGGACCGAACCTGACGAATACGCCGAATTCTGTGATGTCAACTATGCTGCCTTCAACGACTTCGTGCAGTTTGGGCACGAATACCATTGCCTTAAATTTGGCATTATAGTGTATGCCTGCATCCTCAACTTCAATTGCTCCGCCGGTGGATTCCAGCACTTCTGTGATTGCAAGCACAACTCCAAATTCCATCACGATTTTATTTTCGTATTTTGCTGCCAGACCTTTCATTATTGATTCTGTTTTGTTCATTCCTATGTGTTCCGGTGATACGCGGATGGAGTCCTCAAGTGTCATTATTTCAAACATGGTATTCCCTTCTATTCTTTTTTTCTGTCATATATTTTTATTGCATGCATGACTGCGCGCGAAGCATCTTTTGCGCCGGTCCATGCGATGATTTTGATGTTACTTGTTTTTGGTTTTTTATAGTTTTTGAAAAATTCTTCTGTTTCCTTCAGGTTGTGTTCTGATACTTTTTTTATGTCTCTTATATCTTTGTACTCAGGGTCATTTAACGGAACTGCAAGCAGCTTGTCTTTTCGCACGCCGTTCACGCTTAGTTTCAAAAGCCCTATGGGGACGGCGTCAACCATGCATCCCGGGAATGTCGGGTATTCGGTGAGTATCATGGCGCGCAATGGTTTTCCATCTTCCCACATTGTTTTTGGGATAAATCCATAATCGCAAGGATATGTGATTGATGAATAAAGCACGTTTTTTAATCTTGTAAACATCCCATTGACGTTGTATGTGTTTCTTGAGTCTTTTGTCGCTTCGACAACCACTGTTACAACTTCCGGGGGTTTTAATCCTGTTGGCAAATCTTTGCGTTTGTCCATTTATACACCATGGGGCGCCTAATAACAGATTAGAAGCAAGATTGTTTCTATTTTTTCTGTGCTTTCTTATTTTACTGCTGCCTTGTGATTTATTTTGCATGCTGTTGTTTGATTATTTCTTAATTTTATGGACAAACCTTTTTAAATGTAATTGTTGTTTTGGTTTTATTTGCAGTTCAATGGCTTTTTTATGGGATGTTCAATATATAGTAAAAGTCATAACTTTTTGCACTATATGACTTTTCCATATAGTTAACGCCTTTTTAGTTCTTGGTTAAGTTTGTCAATTTAGTAACGACCTTAACTATATAAAAAACTGAATGTTCAAGAGTAAAGTATGTTGCCTAAGAATAAGGTTATTTTAGTGGTTGCAGACGGGTGGGGTATAGCGCCTGATGGTCCCGGTAATTATATCTCTTTTGCAGATACGCATCATTTTGACGGGTTTCTTAAAAAATATCCGCACTGTGAAAATGAAGCATCCGGGCTTGCTGTTGGGCTTCCTTCCGGTGCGCAGGGGAATTCTGAGGTAGGGCATCTTCATATGGGGGCAGGGAGGATTGTCTGGCAGATGTTTCAGCGCGTCAATAATGCGATTGAGGATAAGAGCTTTTTTTCTAATGATGCGCTTGTCTCTGCGATCGAATCCGCTAAAAAGAAGAAGTCAAGGCTGCATCTTATGGGGCTGTGTTCTGATGAGGGGGTGCATGCGCATATCAATCATATGATTGCTCTGCTTAAGATGGCAAAGGATCATGGGCTTGATGAGGTCTTCATCCATTTCTTTGCTGACGGACGGGATGTGCCTGAGAGATCGGCTAAGAAGTATGTCAAGCTTATCGAAGATGAGTGCGGAAGGATTGGTGTAGGGCGGATTGCTTCTCTTGTGGGCCGGTATTATGCGATGGATAGGGACACTAACTGGGACCGGACGAAGAAGGCTTATGATATGCTTGTGAAAGGTGAAGGATTTCTGTCAAAAAGCGCTCTTGATGCTGTCAAGATGGCGTATGCGCGAGGTGATAAGACAGATTATTATATCCAGCCTACTGTTGTTGTAAGTGATTCCGGTGAGCCTATCGGGAAAATCGATGATGACGATTCCATTATTTTTTTCAATTTCAGGGTCGACAGGTCAAGGCAGCTTACGAAATCGTTTGTCTTAAGAGATTTTCCCGGGTTCAGGAGGGATGTTTTTCCTCGCATTCTTTTTACTTCTGTGACCCGGTATGATAAGAATTTTGATTGTCCTGTGGGGTATGTGGAAGAGACCATCGATAATAATCTTGGTGTTGTGCTTGCGGAACACGGATTCAGACAGCTTCGAATGGCTGAGACTGAAAAGTATGCGCATGTGACTTATTATTTCAACTCTATGGTGGAGAAGCCTTATGCTGGTGAAAAAAGGGTGATGATACCTTCTTCAAAGGTGAGTTCCTATGACCTGAAGCCGGAGATGTCTGCGTATGAGATTGCGGATGAGGCAGCGGGACAGATAAATCTCAAGAAATTTGATTTCATACTGATAAATTTCGCTAATTGCGATCTTGTGGGGCATTCTGCGGTTAAGGAGGCAATAGTTAAGTGTGTCGGGGTTGTTGATGTGTGTCTGGATAAGGTTGTGCGTGCAGGGCTTGAGAATGGTTATGTGGTTGTTGTTACAGCAGATCATGGGAGTGCAGAGGATAAATTGTATCCTGATGGCGAGCTTAAGCCTGCTCATTCTACTAATCCTGTGCCGTTTATTGTGATTTCAGATGATGAGCGTCTCAAGAAGATAAGGCTTAAGAACGGCGGGCAGAAGGATGTTGCGCCTACGGTGCTTGATATCATGGGGCTGAAGAAGCCTAAAGAGATGAGTGGTGAAAGCCTGATTCTGTGATTTCTTATGATGTCGGGTGTCTAAACTGAATATAAAAAAGGAAATAAGGGTTATTGGCTTTGATGACGGACCTTTTGTGCATGTCAAGGGCAATAAGGCGCTTGTTGTTGGTGTGATTCTCAGGGCGCGTGAGTATCTTGACGGGGTGCTGAGCACTTATGTTACAATAGACGGGCTTGATGCGACAGATAAGATTATTGAGCTTGTGAACAGGTCAAGGCATTGTGACCAGTTGCGCGTGATTCTTTTTGACGGTCTTGCGGTTGCAGGGTTTAACCTGATTGATATACACAAGGTGTGTGAGGAGACCGGAAAGGTTGTGATTGCAGTTACTGCTACGAAGCCGGATCGTGCGGCGTTTGTTTCTGCGCTTAAGAATCTTGACTGCTATCGGGAAAGGGTTGGTATGGTTGAGCGCGCAGGGGAAGTGAGGTCTGTTGAGATTAATGGCAAGTCAATATATTTTCAGTGTGCGGGCATTAGTCTGGATGAAGCGAGGGTGATATTGAAGAGAACTTCTGTGAGAGGCGCGGTTCCTGAGGCGATAAGGATGGCGCATATCATTGCATCGGGTATTGTGGATGGTGAATCGCGCGGAAGACCCTAAACCTCAAAATTGTCTCCTTCTTTTGGAATCAAGAGTGTTCCTTTATATGCCAGCCTGATTTCTTCTTCGATTGCGCCCGGGTTTCCTGAATTGCGCAAGATATGGACCAAGGCGAGGCTTTTGCATGCGGAATTAGCAGCGCATAATCCGCATGAGAGAAATGATGAGTGTTTTTTTAGTTCTTTTGCTTCTTTGTCTTTTTGGGATGTATATGCTTCATGGACTAGTATGTTTGTTTCTTTTGCAAGTTCTACAATCTCTGCGCAGTATCCGGTGTCTCCTGAGTATACAACTGATTTAGAGTCTTTTTCAATGCGGATGGCGAATGATGAGTCTATGTGATTCGCGCAGGCAAAGGTAAGTGTAGCGTTTTTTAGTTCTATCTTTGAGTCGCTGTCTATTTCCTGGAATATGAGTTCGAAGCACAGTTTGTCTATGTTGTTTGGGTATGCGAGTTCTGTGATGTCGCGTATGTATTTTTCGATGCCTCTTGCGCCAAGTATCGTGAGCGGCGCTTCTCTTTTATCTTCATGGTACCTCAAGAGCAAAGCGGGCAGCCCGAAGGTGTGGTCTGCGTGGAAGTGTGAGATGAAGATTGTGTTTATCTTGTTGTGGATGTCTTCTTTCCAGATGCGCTGTACTGCTGCGTAGCCGCAGTCTATGAGGAGGCTGGCATCTTCGATGAAAAGGCAGGTGTTTGCGTGGCTTTCGTCGAATGCTTCTCCTACGCCTACAAAATTTATTTTCATAGACCAATCTTTAGAAACCCTAATTTTATAAATTTTGATTCCAATATCAATTGTAGTATATATGATAGGAGATGATATTATGAATAGAATTGTAATTCTTACGGGGATACCTGGCAGCGGGAAAACTACTGTGCTTGATTCTGCGATACCTGCGCTTGCGAAAGAGGGTGTGAAGTATAAGTCAGTCAACTACGGGACTGTGATGTTTGAGATTGCGAAGCAGATGGGTCTTGTCGAGACAAGGGATGATATGCGAAAGCTTGATCCTGCAAAGCAGAAGGATATACAGAAGAGTGCAGGGAAAAAGATATCGTCGATGGCGACAGTGTCTTCGGTTATTGTGGATACGCACTGTACTATAAGCACACCAAGAGGATATCTCCCGGGGCTGCCTGAATGGGTTCTGAAGGAGATCATGCCTGATACTATTGTGCTTGTTGAGGCTGGTGCCAAGAATATTGCTGTGAGAAGGAATAAGGATACAACGCGCACAAGGGATGCAGAGTCTGTGGATGAGATACAGTATCATCAGGATATCAATCGTGCTGCTGCAATTGCGTATTGTATCATGACTGGCGCAACTACGAAAATAATCAAGAATGAGCAGGATAGGCTTGAATATGCGACAAAGGAAATGATTGAAGTGCTTAGGTGAGTTTATTCATTGTCTTGTTTGCCAATGAATTCTATGACTTCTACTGCAAGTTCATCTACTGTCTTGTTGTCTGTTTCTAGAATGATGTCAAATACGTCGAGGTCTGTGTCGAGGACATAGCCGTACATGCGCTTGTATAGTTCTATGTTTTCTTTATCGCGCTTTTTTACAGCTTCAATTGCTATGTCTAATTTGCTGACGTCGCGGTTCATGATTCTTTTTGCGCGTGTTTCCTGTGTTGCGTTTAGCCATATCTTTATGCCTTTTGCACCAAGCCATGGCAGCGCCCATGAGGTGATGGAGACATTGCCTTGCTCTGCTTTTTTTTTCAGGAAATCGTCAACTTCTTTGTCAAAATCAGGGTTTGATTTTCTTTCTTCTAAGAATTTCATGCCGTCTTCTGTTTCCCACCAGTCGTCGCCGGAGAAATGATAGCTTTTTCTCATTGCGATTTCTTTGAGCGCATCACCGCCACATAGATATTTTAGGCTGTAATGGTTGGCGAGGGCTTTTGCAAGACTGGTCTTTCCTGAGCCGGCCATGCCTGATATGATAATTGTAATTGTCATGTTAATCACTTGTGTGGTTTAGTTTCTCAAATATTGGACAGTGATTTATATAAATGTCTGTTGTTCGCTTTTTGTCTTTTTGTGATATGGGTCTCTTTTTTATAAGTGAAGAAGAAGTTGTATATTTAATGGTGTGAGTTATACAACAGGTCACAAGGAAATGCAGGTGCAGCTTATAGAGAATGATTTGGATCTGGAGGTATTTAAATTTTTCAAATCAGCCTTAAGAATTTCTTCAGCGCAAGGTGCTTTGGCGGTTCGTAAGTTTTGCCTAACAGGCGTGCTGCGATTCTTTTGTATTCTATTGATGCGGGAGAATATGGTACATTAGATACTACGGGCACTTTCTCAAAAATGCTTTTTTTTACGTTCATGTCTTCGGGTACGATTCCGATTACTGATGTTTCACACATGGTTTCGATATCTTCGGGTGTCAATTCCCAACCATTGTTTTTGACTCTTGTAATTATGACC
>DAOVYR010000182.1 GCA_030635525.1 Candidatus Nanohalarchaeota archaeon
AACGAAAAATACACAGGAATCGTCCTGAAAAACATAACAACCACAAAACAAAACTACGGAAAAAAACCACAAAAAAAACAAAAAGTAATGATAGAATACTCGCAAGCCAACACCCACAAAGCATTTCATGTAGGCCACATCCGCGGAACATCCCTGGGTGAATCCCTGGCAAGAACAATGAAACACGAAGGCTATCAGGTAACACAGGCAAACTACCAGGGCGACACAGGCGCCCACGTCGCAAAATGGCTCTGGTGCTACCTCAAATACCACAAAAACGAAACACCGCCAGCAAAACAAAGCGAGAAATGGATAGCATCAATATACGTCGAATCAGTAAAAAAAATCACAGAAGAAAACCAGAAAGAAATAGACAAAATAAACAGCGATCTTGAAAACAACGCCGACCCTAACCTCACCGCCCTCTGGAAAAAGACAAGAGAATGGAGCCTGAAAAGCCTTGAAGACATATACAAAGACTTAGACGCCCACTTCGACCACTACTTCTTCGAGCGCCAGATGGAAGCGCGAGCAAAAGAACTGGTAAAAGACCTCCTGAAATCAGGCGTAGCAAAAACAGACCAGGACGCAACAATAATAGACCTGAAAAAACACAACCTCGGCATCTGGGTCCTCCTGAGAAAAGACGGCACATGCCTCTACTCAGCAAAAGACATCGCACTCGCAGAAAAAAAATTCAAAAAATACAACATAGACAAAAGCATCTACGTAATAGGCGCAGCCCAGTCACTCCACATGCAGCAGCTATTCAAAACCCTCGAACTCATGAACTTCAAAAACGCAAAAAACTGCCACCACCTCTCATTCGCCGAAGTCCGCCTCCCCACCGGCAAAATGAGCTCAAGAACAGGCGAAAACATACTCTACACAGACATGCTCGAAGAACTCCTGGCATACGCAAAACAGGAAGTAACAAAAAGACACCCCGGATGGACCCAAAAAGAAAAAGACACCTCCGCAAAAAACATCACAATCAGCGCCCTAAAATTCAGCATGCTAAACCAAAGCCCAAACAAGCTGATTACATTCAGCCCGAAAGAAGCCCTCAACTTCGAAGGAGACACAGGCCCCTACATCCAATACACCCACGCAAGAGCCCACTCAATCCTGAGACAAACCGGCCCCGCACGATCATTCAACCCCGCACTACTAAAAGAAAAAGAAGAACTGGACCTCATAAAAAAACTATCATACTTCCCACAGACCCTGACAAAAACATGCGAACAATACGACCCCAATCAACTTGCATCCTACCTCCTTGAACTCTCCCACGACTTCAACACCTTCTACCACAGGCACCCCGTACTAAAAGCCCAAAAAGACCTAAGAGACTCAAGACTAACACTGGTCTATGCAACCATGCAAGTGCTAAACAACGGCATGTACCTCCTGGGCATAACCGCCCCCGAGCAGATGTAAAAATCACTCATCTTCCTCATCCAGCTCAGAAGCCGCCTTCTTCAACTTCTCAATAATCTCCCTGACCTCACCATCCTCAGAAACACGTGATGACTGGTCGGGATAGCGCACCGCAGGCAAAGGAGCCGACATGTCCTCCTTAGCAGAACCCATATCAGCCAACCTATTCCTCAACTTAACAAAAAACAGCATAATCCTGCTATCCCTGATCTTCTCCTTCAAAAAATCAGCCGTAGACCTCTTCAACGCAGACTCTATAGTCTGCATCTTCAAAACATCCCTATGCCTTCCCTCTCTCTCGGCCCTGAGACGCTTAAACTCACGAGTCTTCCCTCTCTTCAAAAGAGCCATATAATCCTCAATCTCCGCAATCTCACTCCTGGTCTTCAAAAGCTTACTCTGCTCATCAATCATAATCCTGTTAAACACCGTCTCATCAATCTCGCGCCTGAAATACTGCTTCTCGGCAGACTTCTTCGTCTTCTCAATAATCCTGCGCCTCCCGTTAAGCTTAACAAGAGCCTCCCCCAGCATCATATAAGGCAAAACAATCTCAGTAAGAAGATAAATCGAGAAAAACATCATAAAAAATAATAGCAAAAACATCTCCTTATTATCAAGCAAAAACTTCTTAACCTTAAACCACATCAACCTTGACTTTATCTCTGTTATCTGCAATTGCACACCTAAAACTGCCCTCTGCAAAACAGCAACATCATCATCCTCAACAGCACCTTCAGCGACAGATATCAACCTTCCGATATCATCAGACATCACTTTCAACTCATTAACATCAAAACCCCTGGAATCATACATTTCAATCTCAAAACCAATCTCAGCCAAAATGGACTTTAACCTTTGCATTAATACTACATCCCGGTTTTCAGATACAATTAGAGTGACAGTCTTCAGCTTCTCAGAAGAACCACTAAAAAGCACAAACTGCACAACATAATCTCCCGGCGGCACAAACAAAGGAACATGGACATCCACAGGAAAATCAAAACTATGGCCAACAGGCAATATAAACTCATCACCTACAGACACATTACAACACTCCTTGGAAACTCTCGACTCAACAACCAGAGGAACATCACCCGTATTAGCAACATGCCCATAGAACGTGGCATCAAATCCACTGACAACCTCAACCTCAAAATCCATTAGCGTAAAATCAAAACTCCTGCGCTTCACTACCACCTTATCCGGCACCACCTTATCATCCGCAGGCTCACTCCAGTTGCCCCCGACAGCACCCGCACCGCCAGCACCGCCGGTCCCATCCGTCCCCCCTCCCGGACCAGATGGATTAAGTGACACAGATTCAATTGTTGTAAGAGTCACAGAATTCAGACCACCATTCCTCGAACTGTCTATCGAATCCACAATTACCCCGAAATTGTCAAGAGAAGGAGCAAGATAATCCATATAAACATACAAATTAGAAGTCACATGCTCAACCCCGTAAACAGACGAACCACACGTAGCCGACACCCTCGCATCACTCATACCCTCGCCCCTCCTGTTCGAAACAGTAACATTTATCGGCACCGCATTACCAGAAGCATAATAATCACCATAAGCAAGCGAAGTAATCTCAGTAAAAAGAATATTAGACACAGTTATATTCAAAAGTGCGCTGCCTTGATTCCCGTCCTTAAAAACAGAAGCATTAACCACATAAACCGCATCACT
>DAOVYR010000211.1 GCA_030635525.1 Candidatus Nanohalarchaeota archaeon
CACAGTCCTTGGATCCAACCGTTCAGACAACCCTACAAAATATCTCTGGATATCTTCCTTTGATGATTCTGTTCCCGCGTGATTCAAAAAACACGACACATGGAACATATAAGACTTCACTGTCTTTCTGCTGAATCCCCTTGACTTAAGTTCAAGCTCCAGCGTTTGAATATATTCGTTCATGGAATCAGTTGTCTCAGGTGTCTTTATATAGTTCTTGCATACGTATCATGCCGATATCGTAAACCTCATCAAAATTCAGTTCACTCACAAATAAAACACATGCGCGCCGGAAACCATTGTTTTGCCAATCTTCTACTTCTTAACCGCAAACATAAAACTCTGGTCAAGGCACCAATAAATTGAGAATCATGACACTGTCGTGTCAGGCTTTTGAACTTTCGTTCAAAATAGTGCCTTGCCGGATAGATGGATGCGATTTGGTTTTGGGTGATGTTTGCTCATTTATTTCATGCCTTCACCATACAACAAAAATCACGCCGGTTTTGTGAGACTTAAACCCCGAAAATACACAATTCTCCTTCCTCTCAACTTAAATCCCACGGGCAGATAACCGCGCATTTAGAATCCACGCACCTCATTTCATATGGGCAGCTAGACCTGGCAGCATAAGAAAAAGGTAACTTACAATCAGAATCAACTGAACATGATTTATTGATTTCATTATCATCCCCAAACATAGATTCCTCATTTACTCCTCTGACACATTCAATGATATGCTTGCATTGGTCATCACACCCGCTAAAAACAGGCATTTCATCTTTATCAGCGCATGCCATACTCACATGCGTACACTTACTGAAATATCCAACTCCCAGTTTAAGACAACAAGCATCATTATGTTCATAACACTGGCCAAAAGTATCCAACAGAAAATCATGCCGCAAAAAAACAAATGATATTCCCACTAACAAGACCCCTATAATTACACCGGGTATTATCAACTCCTTTCTCAAATCCACACGACCTCAGACCATAAAAACCCTGAAAACAACAACCCCGAGCCCAACAAAAATAAACACATTAACAAGGATCTGCATAGCAGTAACCCCGAGAAAAATCTTCGCCTGCGCATCAGGACTCAACTGTGAAAACCATCTCCTCATTCGCCGTTCACCTCATCCACCGGGATAAGCATAATTGCGCCCATCAGATCCCCCCTATTGAAAACTCCGTCACATGACACACAAAAAAGCACCTTATCAATCGCGCGCTCACTCGAAATCGGCAGATTGATATCCTCCCCCACCCCGACAACAGCGCCAATATCAGACCTCATATACGGGCACAGTATAACAACCGTATTCTTCGGGATCCTGACAGTCTTCACATCAACAAGCATATTAGTATTATCCTCAAGTTTAACCTCCTTTTTGCAATAAAGATAAGCAATCTTGAGCCTCTCCGCAATCTCATAATTATAATCCTTAAAATGCCTCCTGCGCTCCTCCTCATGCGCCCCCAGAAAATGCTTAAGATACGACATATTATCACCATCCCGATTAATTCACCTTACTCCCGCCCGTTCTCCCCCTTGACAACCTCCTTGATATGCTTCAGCCGCGAATAATCCTCCCTCTCCATCTCATCAAGATACCCCCTGATATACTTATGCGCCTCCGAAAGATTCTTGATCTTCACCTTCTCAAGCGCATTGACCTTCCTCCTCGTCCTCTTGATCTCATCCATCAGCACATGCACCTTCCGATCAAGTGCCGCAAGCTTAACAACCATAAGCCCGGCATCACGAAAATCATCCACCACCCCGTCAAGCGCAGGCGGCGTCCCAGAGAAACTATAACCCCGCCCCTCATCATCACTCAACTTCGCATCAACCACAGGCACCTTCACACCCACCACCTTTTCATACTCTGTGCTGATGACAATCCTTCTCGACTTATTATAAGCAATATTCCTGTAAGATACGCCCCCCATCTCCATCTCCACAAGCTTAGCCTCCCTGAAACAACTGCTCATACAGGCATCGACCTCGCCCCTGAAATTATTATGCTCCCTCTTAGCCACCCCATACTCACGGATCAGCGTATCCCTCTTCTTCTTAAGCATATCATACCCTCGCCGGCAAAGCGCAAGCTTCGCATCCACATTCAAAAGCTCCATCCTCGTCGGGCACACATCAACATCACTCATTCTTCACACGACCATACTTCTCAATAAACTCCGGCGCCAGCCTCTTAAGCTCAGTCCGCGGCAGACCCGAAAACAACTCCCATCCGATATCAAGCGTCTCCTCAATTGTCCTGTTATCATAAGACTCCTGGCACAGAAACCTCTTCTCGAAATTCTGGGCAAACTCAAGATTCTTATAATCAACCTCACTCAGACTCTCCTCACCGATCACAGAAACAATCTCCCGCACCTCCCGACCTTGCGCATAAGCACCATAAAGCTGGTTGCTCACATTGCGATGATCCTCCCGCGTCTTATCCTCTCCGATGCCATTGCTCATAAGCCTCGAAAGCGACGGAAGCACATTGATAGGCGGTGAGATTCCTGCCTGGTGCATCCTCCTGTTAAGGACAATCTGCCCCTCAGTGATATACCC
>DAOVYR010000048.1 GCA_030635525.1 Candidatus Nanohalarchaeota archaeon
CCCGCTCTCAACATTAAAGCTATCCATATTGTCGATTATCTCCTTTGACTCATCCAGCGCAAACCCGCTAACCCACGAATATTTCATCTCATTGCCAAACTCCACCTTCGCGACTTTTGTTAAAAACCCCCCGGCAAGATTAACTCCTCTTACCTTCCTGATAACCTCAACATCATCCTTTGTAAGGCTGCTCCCGGCACTCCCCATTGACTCAAAGCCACTGCCGGGCATAATCATGATAATATCCGCGCCCATCTTATCAAATTCTGCATTCATCCCGTCTTTCAGCCCCTGGCCGAGAGATACAAGAGAAACAACAGCCGCCACACCGATAATTATCCCGATCATAGTAAGCCATGAGCGCTTCTTCCTGTTCTTGATATCCCTATACGCAGTTTTTACATAGTCTTCCATCATAGACATCATCTTCTATACCTCAATGAATCCACCGGGTTCTTCCTTGACGCTTCAATTGCAGGAAACATTCCCGATAAACTACCGATAACAAACGAAAAGAGCAGTGCCCCAATAATCAGTTCAGCAGAATAAAACACCTTCAAGATAGTCACTCCGGAAGCCACAGCAATCATCTCTGCGGCCTTTCCTATAGCATAGCCCATAACAACCCCCACAACGCCGCCCACAAGCCCGAGCAGCCCGGACTCGATAACAAATATCGCCATGACATCAATATTTCTCGCACCGATTGACTTCATGATCCCAATCTCCCTTGTCCTCTCAAGAACAGAAGTATACATTGTATTCATGATACCAACACCGCCGACAAGAAGAGATATGAATGCGATCCCGACAAGAAACACCTGCACCATCCCAAGCATTCCCTTGAAACTCGCAATCAACTGCTCAGCAGTAGCCACAGTAAAATCCTCCTCCCCTATCTTGACACGATGGTCTTTGCGCAGAGCATCCTCAATATTTTCCGCAACATCCGCAGGCATAAAGCCGGCGCTGGTCTCAACAAATATAAGCGATAACTCCTCATCCTCAATACCAAATAGATCACGCGCAGTATCCAAAGGCACAGTAACCTTTGTATCATGCACAGGATTGCCTGTCTTCTTCGTAATTGCAATAACTTCAAGATTCCTGTCATTGACAGTTATCTTCTCACCCCTCTTGATCTCCCTGTCAAACAGGCTATTACCGGTATCTATCGCAACACTTGCTTTATACTTCTCAGACTCCTTCGGATACCTCCCTTCCTCCAGCATAAAATAATCAATGTTTTCGATAAACTTGATTGACTTTGAATCAGTAGATGATGCAAAAAGCATAGTATAGCGCGACTTGCCCCTATACTCGATTTTCGCAGTCCTCACAAGCACCCCGATTGCATGATCAACTCCCTTCACTTTCCGTATGACCTCAACATCATGATCCGACAACTTCGCAGCAACAAGCCCGGTAGTCATAGGCGACGACATATCACCTCCACCCGGAGTAACAGTAATCCTGTTGCTTCCAAGCATCTCAAACTGCTCATCGACTGCATTTTGCATACCCTGACCGAGAGATATCAGTGAAACCACGGCAGCGATACCGATAAATATTCCAAGGATAGTAAGAGCGGTTCTAAGCTTGCGCCCCCCGAACGTACTAATCGAGAACCTGAAATAATCTAAAATCATCTATTCCACCAACGCCAGGACACTCCTGAAATATTTACCGATCGCAAGCATAACAGCTCACGACCTTTTCTTTCGCCTAAAGATTCTGTATACAATATATAGTACGACAATCAGGACTACAGCATACACCAGAGTATTTGAACCGCCATCTGCACTTATCTCACCAACCTTGATAAGATGTTCCCTTGAATATATCGGAAGCTCAAGTTCAAAATCCTCTACATGTTCATC
Source organism: Candidatus Nanohalarchaeota archaeon (assembly GCA_030635525.1). Lineage (GTDB taxonomy): Archaea > EX4484-52 > EX4484-52 > EX4484-52 > B79-G9 > B79-G9. The sequence goes on from DAOVYR010000048.1 coordinate 1,881, forward strand.
ATTATACGCATCCTTGTATGTAACAGTAACTAAAACAGGTATCTTTGTATCATTCAGCGACTCATCAACATAGAGTTTAAATTCAGCAGTATCAAAATCATCAGAATCAAGATTGCCAATATATGTCCTGTCAGGCCCGAGAATCTCATAATTCTTTGACTGCGCAAGCACAATACTCACAAACTTCGCCTGCGTCGCACCAATATTAGACATACTGACAATGATACTGCCTTTTGTACCGCCCATAAACGTATCCGACTCTTCCATATATACCTGAATCTCAGGATCAGAAGAAATCAAAAGCCCGACAATATCATTTTTAGTGTATGTTGTCCCTGCTTCATCTGAATAAGTCAAAGTGATCGGTATCTTATAGACTTTCGGCTCAGCCGATGCCTCTGAAATAACACGGAAAAGCACAGTCTCCTCTTCACCTGGCTCTAGCTTCTCAATACGTTTCTCAGTAGTCGAACCTACCGGCGCAAAAGGCGTAGCTGAATCAGACATATCAAGCTTCAGGGTGATATCCCTTATCTGCGTATTTGCAAGATTCTTAAGTGTAAACTCCACATCCGCCTTGCCTCCGGCAACAATATCATCTGGTACAGATTCAACTTTTTCAATAGAAAGTATGGTGTCCCTGGGTTTCACATAAATATCAAATGAAATAGTAAACCACAAACCCTCCTCGCCTGTGCGGTATCTCAGATCTATTGAACTGTTCCCAGGCACCGCATTTTTATCAACCCTTACCTTGTACGTCAAAAGCACAGGCTGTGACGGTTCAATCCTCCCGTAGTTTTTAACTGCATCCACATCAGAATCAAGACTGAACGGGTATTTTGGCAGAAGCTCAAAAGTACTATCTGTTGCAGGTCTTGTACCGAGATTCTCAACCTTGACATAAAGGTCCATATACTTACCCGGCTCTGCAGGATATGGCTCATATATTGTAGAGACAACCTTAAAATCACTATAACCCGGGCTGGTCTGCGCAAGCGCATTACCCCCAAGCACCATCATCATCACAATCAATCCAGCTAATATTTTTTTCATAAAATCACCTCTAAGCTCTCAAACAACTTTCCCGTCCTTTAGACGTATTATTCTTTGCGCATGCTTTGCGATATCCTCATCATGCGTAACCATTATAATTGTCTTTCCCTCCTTATGCAACTTCCCGATAAGCCCGATTATTTCCTCACCTGTCCTAGAATCAAGATTACCTGTCGGCTCATCTGCAAGAATCACTTCAGGGTCATTTGCAAGCGCCCTTGCAACAGCCACCCTCTGCTGCTGGCCGCCGGACATCTCAGTCGGCTTGTGCTCCATCCTATCTCCAAGGTCAACAAGAGAGAGAAGTTTTTTTGCTATTTCCATCCGCTCATCCTTTGAAACACCCTGGAATATCATAGGAAGCTCAACATTTTCAATTGCACTGATAGAATTTATGAGATTGAATGTCTGGAAGATAAACCCGATTTTCTTGCCGCGAATCTGCGCAAGCTCGCTTTCCCCAAGCTGCGATATATCATGCCCGTCAAGAAATACTTTGCCCTTTGTAGGCACATCAAGACACCCGACCATATTCATGGCAGTGCTTTTACCGCTCCCGCTGGGACCCATGATTGCAACGAACTCACCGCGATTGATGACAATATCAACACCGTCAAGCGCAGGAACCTCGACATCTCCCATCTTATATATCTTCTCTACATTTCTTACTTCAATTACAGGTATTTTTTTTTTCATTGCATCACCAATATCACTCACAATGAAAAGCTTGGAATCATCCAACAGTTCATATATTCCATGATTTTCATATAAAATCACTTGATTTTTTTAAGCATATCAATCATTTCCACAATCACAGAGTCAAACCTCATTACCTGACCATAATACTCTTCAACCACTAAAAGTTTCCTTTTATCATCGTCAGTTTTCGCCTTCTCCCTAAACTTCTCAATTATCCCGGGAAGCTCAGACTTTGCATAACTTAACTGATTTTGCTGCTTCCTTGCAAGCTGGTCTATTGTTGCATCAATAAAGTTCTTCTCCATATGCACATAACATTTCTTGCTGTTTGGCTTGCGGGTTTTGCTTATAATCTCGAACTGCGCAAGCATCGCAACCTTGAGGCTGATTGACGCAAGACTATATCCTGTTTCCCGGGCAATCTCATCCATTGCCACGTCTTCTGGCGAAATATAAACAAGCGCGATAATCTTTGAAGACAGCGGGTCAAGCCCCCCCATCAGGCACATCTTTTCCATAAATGCCCTGAATTCTCCTTCTGCCCCAATCATACCATCACAATATAACTTACAATCCATCATCCACAAACAAGATACAATATTTACAACTTTTAATATCTTTTAAAACTTTAAAATATATAAATCTTACGATAGTCAGGCCATTATTTAATGACTTACAGAGGACAAGCATGTTTATATGCATTCCTGACTCTTAAGCTTTCGCGCAAAATCCCGGGCCTTCTCAACATCTTCTTTGTTTGGCCTGCCTTTGTTCAGCCCGCCGATCAATTTGAAAGGCCCAAAACAATTGAACCCCTTGCAGCAAAAATCACCGGCAACATCAAACCCTTTGCATGTCAACTTATTTTTTAAATATTCATTGTATGATGGCTTACCTCTCCAGCTTGTCGAAAAAACAAATGCTTTCCTGCCCCTAAAACGAGGCAACCCAAAAACAAATTTCTCTATGCTCTTATGAGGCCTGCCACCATAAACCCCGGAACCAAAACCTACAAGATCATACTGTTCCAGATTAACCAGATCTGCTTCCTGCGGCTCCATTAAATCTGCATCTAAAATCTCAGCCATCGCTTCGGCTATCATCTTAGTATTCCCTCTATGCATAGAACTGCATACAATCAATGTTTTCATACTCAACGCTTTCCCTCTTCAGGAATGATTATCCACGCGATGATGTATGCAATCACTCCTGCCCCGCCCATCAGCGTGAATAAAACCCATAAAAGTCTTATCACTGTCGGATCCATATCAAGATATTCTGCGATTCCGCCGCAGACGCCGCCAATCATTCTGTCTTTTGTACTCCGAAAAAGCCTTTTTCCTTTACTGTTTTTCGTTTTCACAATCTCATCACCCCGAACTTTTGAAAAAACAAGATAGAGCAAAGCCCCAAATATGTTAAAAAACACAATCACAAGAATCCAGAACAGTTTCTGCGCACCCGTCATCTTAGACACAAGACAGTGCACAAGCGCCCAGATCCAGAATATGAATAATGCAAGCGCGCCTGCAAGCGCAATCATAACAATAAACACAAACAGCATAGCCAAAGAAATCCCGATAATTTCTGTGAAAGTCATTTCAACACCATGATTTTCTGCCTTCGTCCTATAGATAAAAATATTGATTTTCATCTATAAAAATCCTTGCTTTGAAATCATAGAATCATAGCTATAGAAAAGCTTATCTTCTCTTTCTCATGACCTAACGTCAATGTTCCTGTAATCAAGTCACTCAGGAGGCAATGCACCCGTACATCTCCAGTTTATCTCTGCACTCCGTGTATCCTCGTTCACGACGCATGCGGGATTGCAATATTCTTTCTCAAACTCTTCTTTCATATCCAGGTCAATCCACCACGTCTTCGTATACTCATTATACATATAACTATCCGTAAGGGTGCCTTTTTCTGTACATTCAATGCCTTCTGCTATCCCCATTGCTTCATCTAACGTCAATTTGTCTGACACTATAGAAGCCACACAGCAGATACAGGGACACATCAACCCTTCGACTTCCCCGGCATTTGTCTCATCACTTGCGCAGGTTTCGCCAAGCGTATTTACCACTCTCCCACCTTTTGAGTCACACTCTTCTGGACTCAAAACAATGACACCTCCCCTGCCGGAAACAACATTGACAACCTTCCAGTTATTGAGTGTGACATTAACTGTTATCCTGTCATTTGTATAATCATCTGTGGCTTTCCCGGGATCTGCATCATACTGAAGCACAACCTGCCAGCATCCGGGGCATTTCATCTGCACTAGCATTTTGACATTCAGGTTTCTCCCGTTCTCTTCAACATAAGGCTTCATATCCATAACATACTCCTCAGCAATCTCAACAGCCTGCCCCTGCAAAGGATCATCATGCACTGGCTCATCAATATCCTCAGTAAATGTCTCCCCTTCAGGAGTCCTGCACTGCCTCGGATAAGACTCCATGACAGGATAGCCAAGCGCCTCACACTCCGCAAAACTGCTCACCATCCCCGGGCAGGGCTCTTCCCATGTCCTTAAACACTTTTGTTTCGCCTCGCACCATGTATATCCTGCGCTAACAAGACATCCATGCTCATCTGTCTCTCCGCCGATAGGCACATCATCACCATTACCAGTACAGCCGCAAACACCTACTGCAAACAACACAACAATAAACAAAATAGTTATTTTCATAATCCTTCACACCTCATTTATTCTATGGCATTCATTTAGCATTACCCACATATAAACCGCACTGATTTTATTCGGCGAAGACCGTAACATCTTTAACTATACTTCCTTAACGCAAACTTAGAGGTTCATCTACCCTTTCTATAATACCATAATCATCATTGTATATTCACATTGTCCAGGGAAAACATTTTTATTTCTAATTTATCAACTATAGTGTATGCTTCGACTTGTTAGAAAAATAATTATATTTGCACTGATAATCTCATTGCTGATTCCATCTGCGCATGGATTCGGTTTTGGCATATTTGATTTTCTTGTAGAAGAGCCACCCAAAACAGTATGTACACCGAACAGCGAAATCGAAAACATATTATCAGACTACAACGGGACTTATCTATGCGAAAAGATTCTTGAATTCGCAAACACAAACAGCTACAAAGTAATCAGTCTGACAGTTGAGCATGATGGATGCGAATATGTTTATGTGATAACAGTAACAGATGAAGGTCAGGCCATAATTGATGACAGACCAGAAGAAGAGATTGAGGCAGATCTGGAAGTTTCTGTAGGATATGACACCCTTTGCAATGCAATAAAAGCTTATGAAGAAAACAATTTTTTCGGGCTCATATCATCATGCTGGAAAGTGAAGATGCCGTATCCTGCCAAATTAAACGCAATTCAATTCCTTTGGTCATTTTGACAGGAGATATTGTATTGTTTTTTCTGCTATGGTATACTCAAATTATATATATGTGTGTACGCAATATTTACAAACAGGTCATAATATATACTTTAGGTGTGATAATGAACAGGAAACTACTAGGCATTTTATTTATATTGATAATATCTGTATCTGCCTGTCCTGGTTCTTCTGTAGACTTTAATCAAAATGCCGGTGCTGTACTGCAGGACTTGACATTTGATTTTCCCAAAATATACGATGATGAAGATGTAACCCTTCTGTTTGACGTTGTCAATGTCGGAGGCAAAGAGATAACAAAGGGAGGAGTCAATGTCTATGTGTACGGCCCGACAATAGAATCAGGGGATGCAACCTGGACACTTCTACCTGCGCTCAGCAATCCTTCGAGTATCTCTTCAGCCAATGGCTATATCACAACAACGGTTTCATCTATTGATCTACCGCCACCGGACCCATCTTTAGGTCTTCCCGGAGGGCGCCAGTCATTTGAATTGACGTTCGATCCAGCTCAGGTCCTTGACGGTGTCGAAGTCCCGACTAAATTCTATGCCAGCTTATGTTATCCATACACTACAGAAACAATGAC
>DAOVYR010000139.1 GCA_030635525.1 Candidatus Nanohalarchaeota archaeon
CTCAATGATCCCATCCATGTTGAAGCTACACCTCAGGCAACCACAGTTGAGCGCATAAAACAATACATATATTTTGTTGACACGCCTGCAAAAGAAAAATTATTGTTTGAACTTCTAAAACAGAAACATCTTACAAGTATTTTGGTTTTTACCAGAACAAAACATAAAGCAAACAAAGTAGCATCATTTCTTTGTAAAAATAATATATCCTCTGATGCAATTCATGGAAATAAATCACAAAACGCAAGAACTAAGGCAATCAAAGACTTCAAAACCGGTAAAACAAAAGTATTGGTAGCAACAGATATTGCTGCGCGGGGAATAGATATTGAGAATATTTCCCATGTCATAAATTTTGAACTTCCAAACGAACCAGAAAGCTATGTTCACAGGATTGGGAGAACTGCCCGGGCTGGGACAGATGGAACAGCCTATTCATTTTGCGCAGCAGAAGAAAGAAGTTATCTTAATGATATTGAAAGATTGATAAGACAAAAAATAGAAGTCATGAATCATACATTCCATTCAGAAATTGCTCAAAACGCAGTAGGTGTAGCAGCCAAACCCACACCAAAAAATAAAAGATCATTTTCTAAAAATAGACCTAAAATCGCACCAAAAAATAAAAGATCATTTTCTGGAAACGCAAAATATAAGAATAGACCTAAACGCAGGTCCATATTTTGAAGCAAAAACTTTGTCGCCAACTCAACACCCACCGATATCCCACCAAATCCACCCATTTTATCATCAACACAACCTATACACCCCCGAATATATATCAAAAAACCACCAATTCAGGACAGAAGAGTATATATACTTTAAGATTCCAATATATCATCACACACACAAGATATAGTAGTTCACCCAAGTTACTACTACAACATGTTGTGGGTACAATTACCACAGAGGAGGGGTTAAATTGAAATGTCCATATTGTTCATCCAGTGAAACTAAGGTTCTTGACAAAAGATTCACAGAGGATCTTGAAGTCAACCGCAGGAGAAGAGAATGCGCATCATGCGCTAAAAGATTCACAACATACGAGCGCATAGAAACAAGCCCACTAATGGTAATCAAAAAAGACAGCTCAAGGCAGGAATTCGACAAAAGCAAACTCCTGAAAAGTATACAGATATCCTGCCAGAAACGACCGGTCAGCCAGGAATCAGTCGAAAGAGCTGTTGACGAAATCGAAAGCGAACTCATGAAAATGGACAAAAGCGAAATCGAAAGCAGAAAAATAGGTAACCGCGTCATGAAAAAACTAAAAGCCCTCGACGACGTCGCATACATCAGATTCGCATCAGTATACCGCTCATTCAAAGACATAGAATCATTTGAACGCGAGCTTCAGAAACTAAAAGTAGTTGAATCATCAAAAAGCGCAGACGGCGACTCAACAGACATACTCCTGCAGGTAACGACAACCACAGAAGGAAAAATAGGCGAATGGAACAAAGAGCGCATCGTAAGCGCCCTCGTAAGAGAAGCAAGAATCCCCCGCAACGAAGCCATCCAGATATCAGACGCAGTTGAAAAAAAGGTATTCTCATCAGGCATCAAAACAATATCCGTAAGCCTCATACGCGAACTCGTTGACAACGAACTATTCGTAAGAGGCTACGACAAAAAACTCGAGAAACAAGGCATCATCGGCATGCCCCACTACAACCTGAAACAGCTCATATTCAGCAAAAGCGACGAAAACAGCAACGTCGCAGCCAACAACCCGGAAGCAGTAAACCTCGCGATAGCAGAAAACACCCTCAAGCAATACGCCCTGAAAGAACTATTCTCAGAAGACATTGCATCGGCGCACCTAAAAGGTGCAATCCACCTCCACGACCTCGGCTACCCCATCCGCGCATACTGCAGCGCCCACAGCCTGGAATATATAAAAAAATACGGACTCAGACTCATAAACCTATCGACAAGCTCATCACCTGCAAAACACATAGGAACCCTCACAGGCCACCTCAACACATTCCTCGCATCAATGCAGGCATACTACGCAGGCGCTCTGGGCATAAGCTACGTAAACATATTCTACGCCCCTTACGTCACAGGCATGAGCGAAGAAAAAATGAAACAGGAAGCACAATACCTCATCTTCTCATGCAGCCAGAACGCATTCTCACGCGGCGGACAGACCCTGTTCATAGACTTCAACATCCACCTCGGCATCCCCGGATACCTAAAAGACGTACCCGCAATCGGTCCCGGCGGAAAATACACGGGAAAAACCTACGGCGAATACGAAAAAGAAGCGCAGAAATTCGCAAAAGCCCTGCTAGACGTCTGGCGCGAAGGCGACGGCGACGGCAAGCCATTCCCATTCCCGAAATGCGACCTGCACATAGACAAAAAAACATTCACAGACCCCGAGCAATTCAAACTCCTCAAACACGCATGCTTAATTGCATCAGAAAACGGCTCCCCCTACTTCGTCTTTGACCGCGACGAGGTAAACCTATCGATGTGCTGCCGCCTAAGAACAAAAATCGTTGACGACTATGTAATCAAACACCCTGAAAGCATGAGATTCTGCGGCTTCCAGAACGTAAGCATAAACCTGCCACAAGCCGCGTACAGGGCAGGAAAAGGAAACATCGACGGCACAATCACAGAAATACACAAATCAATGAAACTCGCGATAAAAGCACATCTCCAGAAAAAGAAATTCATCCAGAAACTCATGAGCGTACCCGGCGCACCAATGTGGCAGGTAGGTCAAATTGCCCCGGACGGCAGACCATACATAGACCTCGAGACAGCAACATACATACTCGGCATCATCGGCCTCAACGAATGCGTAAAATATGTGTGCGGCGAAGAACTCCACGAATCAGAAGAAGCCTACAAGACAGGACTGAAAATAATATCAGCCCTCTACCTCAAAACCAAGGAATTTGAAAAAGAGCACAACCTAAAATTCACGCTTGAAGAGACACCTGCAGAAAGCGCATCACTGCGCCTCGCAAAAATCGACCTGAAAGAATACCCCCAGAGCAAAGACTACGTGCGCGGCAACCGCAAAAGAGGCGAAATATACTACACAAACAGCATCCATCTGGCAGCCGACGCACCAGTCGACATCATCGAAAGAATCGAAAAACAGGCAAAATTCAACACACTCATAGAATCCGGCGCAATAACACACGTATTCCTCGGAGAACAGAAGCCGGACCCCGATAGCGTACTATCCCTCATCAAAAAAACATGGGAAAACACCCAATGCGCACAACTGGTAATATCCCCAGAATTCACAATTTGCAATGACTGCAATAAAGTATCAAGAGGCTACAAGAGAGGATCACAGGAAGAAGAAAAAAAAGTATTGACCACGGAGGCGGTTGCAATATGAACGAAAAAGACAACATCACGAACGAAAAAGATACCCCTGAAACAAACACAGCCCAATGCCCGCATTGCGGAAGCACCAACGTCTACGGCATGAGCAGGGTCGTCGGCTACTATTCCAAGATAAACAACTGGAACAAAAGCAAAAAAGCAGAATTTGCAGACAGGCAAAAAGGAACCTACAAAATTTAGGAGGCAATCGCATGAAAATAAAAATATTCACAAAAGACGAATGCCCAAACTGCCCGCAAGCCAAAGACCTCGGCAAAAAGCTACAAACAGAAGGCCACAACACAGAATACCACAACATATCCACAATAGACGGGCTAACAGAATCATCATTCTACGGGATAATGTCAACACCATCCATCCTCTTAACAGAAGACGACGGTAAAGAGATAAACGCATGGAGAAGCACAGTACCGGACATCGCAGAAATCAGAAAGGCGCTCGCAAAATGACCAATCAGGACATAGACATCCGCGGAATACAAAAAACATCCCTCATAGACTACCCTGGAAAAATTGCGTCAACCATATTCTTCAACAGATGCAACTTCCGCTGCCCATTCTGCCACAACCCCGAACTCGCCCTCGGTCAGGACAAAAACAACCCAATCAACCCCGAAGAGATCATAGAATACCTGGAAAAAAGAAAAAAATGGCTGGACGGC
>DAOVYR010000153.1 GCA_030635525.1 Candidatus Nanohalarchaeota archaeon
GGCGCAGTAAAAAACTTCTTCGGCTGCATCCCCTTCGGCGAGCGGATGAAAGCCCATGTTCTCGGGAAAGACGACCTGTTCGCAGAAGTCCTCTCAGACATCTACTCCGTAATCAAACCGCAATACAGCATAATGGACGGAATCATCGGCATGGAAGGCGACGGCCCAACACACGGCCCAAAAAGAAACTACAACCTGATAGCCGCCTCCCCTGACTGCGTATCACTCGATGCCGTATGCTCAAATCTTATGGGATTCAGCAGCATAAACACAGTCACCGCAGCAGAAAAAAGAGGTCTTGGCACAGCCGGCCTAAGCAAGATACAGATTCTCGGCGACAAGATAGCCCCATTCAAAATAAAAATGCCCAACCAGAACATGAGAAAATCACAAAACTTAGCCTCACTGCTCCCAAAATCAATCCGTGACTACATTGCAAAAACCCTCCTTAAATTCGAGCCAAGAGTAGACGAATCAAAATGCAAAAAATGCGCAATATGTGAAAAAGCATGCCCTGTTCACGCAATAACCATGAACCCCTACCCTGAATTTGACAGAGACAAATGCATAAAATGCTTCTGCTGCCACGAACTGTGCCCAGAAGGCGCAATCTACACCCACAAATCATGGCTTGCAAAACACTGGCGATAGACATGGAACTAAAAGAAGCCCAAAAAAAAGTAGACAACTGGATAAACAATTTTGAAGACAGCTACTGGCCACCGCTAGCTCAACTGGCAGCCCTCACAGAAGAGACAGGCGAACTGGCCCGCGAGATAAATCACGCAGAAACCAGAAAAAAGAAAAGAGAGCCGTCAGGCAATAACCTGAAAACCGAAATAGGCGACGTCCTCTTTGCCCTCATCTGCATCGCAAACTCCTACAACATCTCACTGGAAGAAGCCCTGAACGACACACTAGCAAAATACAAAACAAGAGACAAAAACAGATGGAAAAAAAAGCAGTCAAATCCTGCTTAATATGTCCCTGATATCCTCTCTTTTATACCTCTGAATCAACCCTTTTCTAAACACACCATTCACATCGCTTCTGTTCATAAGACCACACTCCAATAACTTAAATTAAGATATCTTATCATTCTGCCGCCTTATAAACAATACCCATACACACCTTGCCGATATCCTTAAAAAAATTAATAACAATTTTTTTTAGGATGTGGCAAAGCACATACACACTAATCACTGCTTTGACTGCATGCCGATAAAAATCTCCTCCACTTACTGGAGTAAAATAGCGCATTTTCATTCCGGAAACAGAAATATGTGCAGACTCAACAACATACACACAAATTTAATCAGGCATTAGTGCCATAAACTCTCTCAAACTCCAAAAGAAACCTCCCCGCAATCTCCTCATCATAGATGATCATAATATTCTCATCATTTTTGGTATCTCCTGCCTTAGTAGGATTAAAAGACCCCGTAACCACAATCTTCTTATCCACAATAAACACCTTATGATGCATATTCTTTGAGTTGCCATCCCACTTCACAGGAACACTATTCGAAATAAGCTTCTCATACTCACACCACTTGCTCCTCTGGAACTTCTCAAAAACCCCGCGAACAGCTACTCCCCTGTCATGCGCATCAACAATCGCATCCCCGATCCCGTCATGCGTAAACGTAAAGCACATAAAATCAACAGATTCCTGAGCCCCCGAAAGCACCTCCATAACCTTATTCCCGCACCCGTCCTCTGGACAGAAATAATTCTCAAAGCGGACATCATTAACATAAACAACAGGATACCGCACCCCGTCCCCGCCGCCGAACACCTTGCCCTCAAGTTCAGAAAACTCATCCTCGTAATTAGAAGCAATATACTTAGAATATACAACAAGCATATTATTGTCATTCCTCATCCCCGTAATCGTAGGATTATAAGACCCCATAAACACAATCTCACCGTCAATCACACAGAACTTATCATGCATAAGCTGATGCGTACCCACATTAGAAACATAATCGATTCCGAAAAGATGCTCACTATTATCCTTATCAGTCACAAGCCGCACATCAACATCCTTCGCCTTCTCCTTAAGCGCATCAACAATCCCCGTAAGCTCAACATCATACAAAGCGCAATGAACCGACACATTCGCACTCTCAATCAGCCTGCGCAGCCTGTCCTCGCATCCCTCCGCAGGACAAAAAAGCACCTCAGGCGCCAAATTAGTCTCACGGGCCTCTTGTTCAGGCAAAATCACATTCCCGACAATAGACAAATCCTGCATAAGCACAAATCCTGCAACCAAAACCAGCACAAAAAGAATATTCCACCTCTTCACCTTCCGTCGACCCATCATTCTCCCTCCTTCCTCTTACCCAAACTCACCTTATAACTGATCTCCTCACTACCGAAACCCCGGATCCTGTCAGCAACTCTCTTATCAAGCAAAGTCTCCTTCAAAACCCGCCTAAGCGCAAACACATCAAGCCCCGCAACCTTATCCCACAACTTAGCCTTCCTAAGATAATCCTCAAGCTCCTTCCGATTTTCATCCCCTGCCCTCGGGTACTTCACATCCTTGCTCTCACTGACCTTAGCAACATACTCAACACTCTCAACAGCACTCATGCCATTCTTGATGCAATACTCAATAAGCGCATCACGGACCTCATCCATCTCATCAGCGATCTTCCTTTGCCGCATCTTCAAAAGCGCATACCTGTCCACAAGCTCAACCCCTGACTCATACACCTTCTTAGTATCATTGCATGCACTGAACTTATGCTTATGAATCGGGCATATCTCCTGGTACTCGCACCATGAACACAAAGCAGACGCATTAGGAAGAAAATCCCCTTCCTTGACAGCATCCTCAATAATCCCTATCTTCCGAATCAGGCTCTTAGCAACATCCTCAAGCTCCTTTTCACTGCGCAGATACCCGAACTCCTTATTGAACGCAAGATAATGCCACACAACCCGTATATTCTTCGCATCATCATACATATTCCTGACAGCAAGCGCATACAACGAAAGCTGCTCATCCCTCTTCAGAACCGCCTGTGGCGGAAGGCTCCCTGACGTCTTGTAATCATGTATCTCATAGGCGGAATCCTGCCCGCAGATCGCAAGCCTGTCAATATACCCGACAATGCTATGCCCGTCAAGCTTAAGATTCACCTTCTGCTCAAGACTCACCGTAGTACTAGACGTAAACGGGAAATTCTTCTTATAATAATCAGCAATATACTTCCTTCCCATCCCAAGATAATTCTCACTGCAATACCCTTTCTTGACAATCCGCACATCATCACTATACTTCTTCTCCCATCTGTCCTCATAATACGTCCTCAAATCAGAAGCGCTATTCACCTTCTGCCTTTTAAGATCAGAATACAACATCTCAAGAGTCTCATGCACCCTCTTCCCAAGAAACGCCTCAATCCCCTCGAACCTCTCAACCTTCACCCTCTCGATATACCTGTACTTAAACATCAGCGGGCAGTTAAAATAACTGTTTATCTTCGAATAAGAATACATAGGGCCATATTTACGCGCAACATTCATATTTCTTTGCTTACAGCCAATACCTTTACCATCCATGCTTCCGGTAGTGAGCATACCCTAGAATAAAAAGAATGATATGCCTATCACTACAAACAATATCCCTGCAATTTTTGTGATTTTCGCATCATCAATTTTACCTGAAATAAACTTGCCAAGATATATTGTCATCAAAGAAAGCAAAGTCAAC
>DAOVYR010000130.1 GCA_030635525.1 Candidatus Nanohalarchaeota archaeon
GGTCATTGAAGCATTCGGCCCGGGCAATATTCCTTTTATTGAAAATTCGCTTGTTGAGAAAATTGGGATGCTTATAAAGAGAAATGTGTCTGTGTTTGTTACTACGCAGAACCCGTTTGGCGAGGTCGATATGAATATTTACGAGGTAGGGCAGAGGGCGATGAGGGCAGGAGCTATTCCGTGCAATGATATGACCAGTGATACTGCGCTCGTAAAATTGATGTGGATAATGGGTAATTTCGGGGATGATCCCAAGATGATTAGAGAGATGATGATGAAAAATTTTGTCGGTGAGATCAGAACGTGATAGTCGATTTTTTGTTTTTTTGAAAAAATATGAAATTATCATGGAAAAAATCCTCATACCCACTCTAGTTACTTTTTTAAATATTCTTCTTTCATAAGTAGTAATGGATAGGCAGTTATACCTTGTTGACGATATGCCTGAGGCAAGGGATATCGAAACACATATGTTAAATCATGAGCCAAAGCACTATTATCCAAATAGTTCAAAAGTCGAGATATATTTGATATCTGAGATATATAACGCTGAGACAAATCGATTTAGAGTAGTTTATCGGGCTAATCACTCTCAAGATGCATGTAAGTTAGATGAAATCATTTTTTCTTTTAAACTTGATGAAAATCACCTAAATGCGGAACTAATGAAGCAGTGGAAGGACCATCTTAGAATATGTGACTCAGATAATCTGTATAATCGGGGATTTCTTAAGAATGTTTGGAAAACGACATACAAGCAGTTCAATAAATTTTCTGAGGAGGGACTCCTACTGTATCCATACAAAGAAGAAAATCCGGAAAGTAAGCTTATTTCAGGATTTGTAGAGGTTAGAACGAATGAATTTCTACGAGATATCTGGCGGGAATACTATAAAGATACGCTTTTAAATGGTAATGGAGATAAAGATAGAATCGTTGTAATTAATAATTATCTTGAGAAGGAGAGTGTTAGTTTACTTCCTTTATCGCAGACTTTTGTAAATGATGATAATACCATCATTGTTGATTATTATGCTCCAATATCTCACTCGTTTCTTAAAAATCGCATTGTTACCCGCGAAGAATATATTTTATATGAAAGTATAAACAGTAGCCTATAGTAGCTCTTATTCTCTAAAACTCAAAAGCGCCAATATCCATTAATCTTTATATCCTGCGAGAGGCAATAATAGACTATGATGTTTCACAGGCATAATTGGAGAATCCCATGTTTTTTTATCAATCAGAGAATTTAGATGTGATAAAAAATGAAAATTGCTGCGGTCCAGATGGATGCGAGGATTGGGAAGGTTTCGGATAATCTAGTTAAGATTCGAGATTTTGTCTTTAAGAATAAGGATGCAGATTTTGTGATATTCCCGGAGTTGGCTGTGAGCGGATATTGCATGGGGGAGTTTGATAAATACGCCGCAGAAATTGATGGGAAGACATATAAGGAGTTATCGAAAATAGCCAGAGAGAACAGGGTGTTTATTGGTTGTGGTTTTTTAGAAAAGGAAAATGAGAAAATATATAATTCTTATCTGGTTTTTGACAAAGCAGGGAAATTGGCTGCGAAATACAGAAAGACGCATCTGATTCGTGAATTTGATGAAGGACTGACGAGAGGTAATGAGGTTGTTGTGTTTGAGACATGTTTTGGTAAATTTGGAATTGCAATCTGTTATGACCTCCGGTTTCCTGAGTTTTGGAGGGCATTGATGAGAAAGGATGTGACCGGGGTTTTTTTGCCTGCCCAATGGCCTGAAAAGAGGATTGAGCACTGGAATGTCTTATCGAGGGCGAGAGCTATTGAGAACCAGTTTTTTGTGGTTGGTGCAAATGGGGTCGGAAATTTCTCCGGTGGGGAAAGCCAGGCAGTAAATCCAAGAGGGGAAATAATTGGCAGGTTAAATGATGAGGAAGGGATTTTGAGGGTGGAAATTGATCCGGGAGAGGTAAAGCGTGTACGAGAAGCGTTTCCGTGTCTTTTGGATATATGTGATGATGTTTGAGAGAGTTGGCGGCATAAGTATTGTGTCGTGAAAAGATATTTCTGGAGGAGAGCATAGTTATCTGTGGTTGAATGTTGATTATCTAAAAATCTTTATATCCTACGAGGAGTAATAATAGGCTATGATGTTTCACAGGCATAAGATGCGTATTAACAGGATTGGGCGGTTGTCTATTTCCGTGTTTCTGTATACGTTTGCGGCGGCGGTTATTGCGCCGGTTTATCCTCTTTTTATGAAAAGCCTTACAGGGAGTGATGTGATGGTCGGCGCAATCTATGGGATTACTTCGTTTTTCGGGCTTATTTTCTGCCTGCTTTCAGGTGAGCTGATGCAGAAGTATGGCAGGGCGGTTGTGCTCAGGACTGCTACGATTATGCTCTGCGTGTGTTTTGTTGTTTTGAGTGCGGTTAGCAGTGTGATAGATTTGCTGATTGTGGAGATTATCAGGGTTGTTATGGTGACGAGTGCGTTTCTTGCACTGGGTGTGCTTGTGAAGACTGTTTCGAGAAAGAGGGACCTTGAGAGTTCTGAGGGGAAGTTTTATACTTTTTCAAATCTTGCATGGCTTGCGGCGCCTGTTGCGAGCGGATTTATTTTTATGAAGTATGAGATGAATGCGATTTTCCTTGTTGCAGCTCTTTTTACGACGGTTGCTTTTTTGTCGCTTGAGAGGACTCATCTTAAGGATAACAGGATACACGGGAATCTTAATTTTCATTATATCAGGGCGCATGTCATCCATAAGTCGTTTTTGCCTGCGACGTATTATTTTGGTGTGAGGACGATTGCAAGGGAAGTTAAGAATTTTGTTAAACACAGGAATCTTGTGCTTGTGTATTTTGCCAGTTTTGGGTTATATATGCTTTTTTCAACGCAGTGGATTTATCTGCCGATTATTCTTCATGGGTTCGGGGTCAGTAAAATATTGATCGGGATGATGACGGGGGCGCTTGTGCTGCCGCTGATATTTCTTGAGATCCCGTTTACGCGAATGTCGAAGCGAATCAGTACGAAGAGGTTTATTGTCGCAGGGTTTGTGATTGCGTCTGCTGCTATGACCATGGTTTATTTCTTTTATTCTGAGTATATGATTGTTGCGCTGTTTCTTGCGGCAGGAGTTGGGGCTGCGATGATTGAGCCGTTTAAGGATGCGTATATCCTGAAGCATTGCCCGGCGCATAAGATTGATGTGTTTTTCGGGATTTTTAAGACGGCGCAGTATATGGGGTATACTGTTGCGCCTATCTTTGCGTCGATTCTGATTTTGACTGTAGGGCTTCAGGCCATGTTTCTTGTGATCGGGCCGATGCTTGTTATTTTTGCGCTGATTGCGTCGCGGCTTAAGTGATTTTTGAGAACAAGTGGTTATCTGCGCACTGCGCCCGAGTCCTGTGCTGCTTTTTTTACTGCTTCTGAGACTGCGCCAAGGATGCTTTTGTCTAATGGGTCAGGGATTATGTAGTCTTCTTTTAGTTGGGTTTCCGGTATGCAGCCTGCAAGCGCGCGGGCTGCGGCGAGTTTCATGTCTTCGTTTATTTCTGTTGCGCACGCGTCTAGGGCGCCGCGGAATACTGCGGGGAATGCGAGTACGTTGTTTATCTGGTTGGGATAGTCTGAGCGGCCTGTGCAGATTATTTTTGCGCCTGCTTTTTTTGCAAGGTCCGGCATGATTTCAGGGATGGGATTTGACATTGCGAATACTATCGCTTCTTTGTTCATGGACGCTATCATCTCTTCTGTTACTATGCCGGGGGCTGATACGCCGATGAATACGTCTGCGCTTTCTATGGCGTCTTTTAGGGTGCCTGAGAGGTTGTTTTTGTTTGTGAGTTCACTGATTTCTTTTTTCGCGGGGTTGAGGCCGGTCCTGTCTTTCGATATTATGCCCCGGCTGTCGCATAAGATGATGTCGCCTGCGCCTAGCCCCGTGAGTATTTTTGTGACTGCGGTGCCTGCTGCGCCTGCGCCGCTTATGGCGATTTTCAGGTCTTGCATGTTTTTTTTGGTTATTTTTAAGGCGTTGATGAGGCCGGCTGCTACTACTATTGCTGTGCCGTGCTGGTCGTCGTGGAATACGGGGATGTCCAGTTGCTCTTTCAGGCGGTTTTCTATTTCGAAGCATCTTGGGGCGGATATGTCTTCGAGGTTTATGCCGCCGAATAC
>DAOVYR010000031.1 GCA_030635525.1 Candidatus Nanohalarchaeota archaeon
CTATGCCTTGAATTCAGAACTAGTACGCTCTTGCGAAATATATTGTGTGCTTTGCAGGTTTCCCGCAGAATATGCACTTACCTTCAACCTTGTTGTCAAAGGGTATCAGGCGCGCTGTTGCGCCGGTTTCGTCTTTTATGCTCTCTTCACATTCTGCGCTTTTGCACCAGCCGGCAAGAATCATGCCGTTGTCAATGTTTTTTTTGAATTCTTCCATGTTTCCTGCTTTGTATATATTGTCATGCATGTGTTTTTTTGCCTTATCATACAGGTCTTTTTGCATATTTTCCAGTGATTTTTTGAGTTCAGGTATCATGTTCTCTTCTTTTGCAAATGTTTTTTCTGATGTGTCGCGCCTTACGATTACGAGCTGCTTTTTTTCGATGTCACGCGGCCCGAGCTCAATTCTTATAGGGATTCCTCTCAGTTCCCATTCGTTGTATTTGAATCCTGCCTTGTATTCCTCGCGGTCATCAAGTATTACTGTGTATCCTTCATTTTCGAGGTTTTCTTTTATTTCCCTGCACTTGTCTATTGTCTCTTTTTTTGTCTTGTCAAATATTATCGGGACTATGACTATCTGTGTTGGCGCAATTTTTGGCGGCAGTACGAGCCCTTTATCGTCGGAGTGCATCATTATCAGTGCGCCTATCATGCGTGTTGTCACACCCCATGAGGTCTGCCAGACGTATTTTGTTTTTTCATCTTCGTCAATGAATTTTATGTCAAACGCTTTTGCGAAGTTCTGTCCAAGGCAGTGTGATGTACCCATCTGGAGCGCTTTTTTGTCTGGCATGAGCGCTTCAAGTGTTGTTGTGTAGAGTGCGCCTGCAAATTTTTCTGATTCTGTTTTTTTGCCTGTGAGTACCGGTATCGCAAGGATGTTTTCCATAAGGTCACGATAGACCTCAAGAATAGTCATAACCTCTTTATCCGCATCCTCTTTTGTTGCGTGTGCGGTGTGTCCCTCCTGCCAGAGGAATTCGCGGGTTCTCAGGAATGGTTTTGCATGCTTGAATTCCCAGCGCACTACATTGCACCACTGGTTCAGAAGAAGTGGAAGGTCGCGATGGGATCGTATCCAGTTGGAGTATGATTCATACATTATGGTCTCTGATGTCGGCCTGACTGCAAGGCGCTCAGGAAGCTTGTTTTCACCTGCATGTGTCACCCATGCCACTTCCGGTATGAATCCTTCTATGTGCTCTGCTTCTTTTGTGAGGAGCTTTTCGGGGATGAAGAGTGGAAAATATACGTTTTTGTGGCCAAGTGCTTTGATTTTTTTGTCTATATGCTCTTTCATCTTTTCCCAGATACTATATGAATCCGGCCGAAATACAATACATCCGGATACAGATGAGTAATCTGCAAGCTTTGCTTTCTGGATGAGCTGCGTGTACCATTCAGAAAAGTCCTCTGATTTCTTTACTGTCAGTCCAAGGTCCTGTTTTTCTTCTTTTTCTTTCATGTCCGCCACAATGTTTTCAGATATTTCATTGCAGGCTACAATTCCACCTGCGAATTGTGTTATTAACTTTATAGTTTGGTCAAGTGCTTTATTAATGTTTTGCGTATCCTCCGACACTGCATACACATTTATCAATATATTTTTCGTGGATTCTGTGATTTTTGCCTTTTCACTTGATGATGTGGAAATGCCAAGGTCAAGCACTTTAGTTCTGTCTGCCACCACAAGCTCTTTTTTCAGGGTTATGTCCTTTTTTGTGCCGATGCTTTCGAATGGCTCATTGTCCGCAGTGCGGATTGTTATGTCTCCTGTGATTTTATCGAGGTCGTATGCTCCTATTGAATATCCGGTTTGTATGGAGATGGTATTCATGGCATCAACTACATTGTTTACGTTGTAGAGATGCTTATTGTTGATAATCCTTCTTATGAGGCTGTCTCCTGATGAGCGGTACCTGTTATAGTCCATCCTATGCTTTTTCCAGAGCATGCGGTAATTTTTGAATATTTTCTGGTCTTTTAGGGTGTTTATGTCCCATTGGTCTTTTGCTTTGTTTTCTGTCTCTTTCATTATTTTTTTGAGAGACTCATCTGATTGCTTTACTGTGACTCCTTTTATGATTGCGCTTCCGACAGTTATCGGGTCGTCTGTTTTGAAGTTTATTTTCATTTGATTACCTTTCTAAGAACATTTTTAATTGCTTTCCTATACTTTATATGCAATTAAGAGTTTTAAGTATGTATTTGCTGTGGGCTTTACCTGAAGATTGCGCTTCCGATTCGTACCATGTTTGCGCCTTCTTCTATTGCGATATTGTAGTCATTCGACATACCCATGGACAGGTATTCCTGTTTTTTCCCGAGTATCCTTGAGGAATTTTGGAAATATGAGTTCATTTTCCTGAAATATTGTCTTGAATTTTCGGGGTTGTCTGAGTACGGGTGGACTGTCATCAGGCCCTGGACATTTATGTGACTCATGGAATCTGCGCTCTTTAAAAGTTTTTCCAGATTTTCCGGACATGTGCCTGCTTTTTTGTTTGTGTCTGTTTTTACCTGTATTAGTATATCCTGGACTTTGTTTGCTTTTTTTGCTGCGTCATTGATTTTTAGGCATAGTTCTTCTGAGTCTATGCTTTGTATCAGTACAGGGTTTAGTGCCACAACTTTTTTTGCCTTGTTTTTCTGCAAGGTGCCTATGAAGTGGAGTTTTGTGCGATTGTCTACTATACTTTTGACTTCTTCCATCTGCTGATATGTGTTGAAGCCAAGGTCGGTTGCACCGGCGTTGATTGCCTCTGTTATCTGCTTTTGGTCTGCGTACTTGACTGCTATGACTATTGTGATTTTGGGACTAATTTCATTGAGTAGTCTTTGCATATTTTCTTTAATTTCCATAAAGAATCAATTCGCGCATAGGCATTTAGTAATCTGTTTCGTCAAGAAGAACTGTTTTTGTTGTGAATTTGTCGTCTATGATTTTTTTAAGGGCCAGGAGGGCCAGTCTTTCTGTTGCAGTGTAGTTTGCGATGAAAAGGTTGATGTTCAGGTCTTTTGCTGATGTTTTTAATGCAATGTTTCCTGTGTTGCAAAGGATGGTGTTGCAGCCATTATCTGCTGCTATTTTGAGTATGTGCTCTTCTGGTGTATCGCCCATGTAAACTACTGCTTTCTTTATTGTTTCTTTGTTGTTTTGATATGCCTCAGATGCCTCGTGCGTGAGCCAGTTTATACGTCTCTGGAACATTTTATAGGTGCTGATCCTTGATGTGCCGAAAAGGCCGCGGTTCGTTTCTTTTTCAAGGCGCCGGGTGTATTTTAAGCCAATCGCTTTTGCAAGAACATGGTCTGTGCCATAGACATAGAGTGTGTCCATTGACATGCCGATGACATAAAGTGTGATGCGGCTGTCTTTAAGTGCCTGGAATTTCTTTTCTTTTGAATCTTTGTCCAGTTCTTCAGAGTTATGCGCAATGAGCATGTCTACTTTGGCGTCGATTGCTGCCTGTATGGTTTCGCTGGTGGCGTTGACGCACAGGGCGATTTTTTTGACGTAGTCTTTGCCGTGGAGGATTATGCTTTTGTCTTTGGTTGTGCAGAGATCTGTTATTATGTTTTCTGTGCTACCATGGATGTTGTACAGTCTGTCGAGAAATATTTTGAGAGTTGATAAGCGCGGCATAGGAATATATTACGTGCATGGGTTAATATAATTATTTGTATCTTTGGCTGTCCAAGGGTGTTGCTGTACAAAGTCTTGACCAAAGTAATACGCACTTTACACCATAATATTCTCTTCTTTGATTGTGTTCAGTATTAGGCGCGTGTTTGTCCTCTCAACAAAATCATATTTCTGTATCTTCTTCAAAAACGCATCCATACCGCGCCGATTCCTAAACCGCGCAAGAACAACTGCATCAAACTCACCGGTGCAATCATACACAGCGAACACATTTCTTGATTTTGCAATCTTTTTTTCAAGCTCAAACAACTTCCCCTTCGAAATTTTGATATCAATCAGTACATCAATATCAAAACCAAGCATCTCATAATCCAGAAACACAGAATAGCTCTTGATATATCCTTCCTTTTCAAGGCGCTTAATGCGCTTCATGGCTGTGGCTGCAGATACGCCTGCTTTCTTCGCGGTCTTCCTGAGCGATGCTTTTGAGTCATTTACAAGGGCATTAAGCAGCTTGCGATCGTTTTCGTCTATGGTCACATCATCTCCATTTGTTTAATATAGTGTATAAATAGGTATCATAACTGAACAAATATTTAAGTATTTTGACTATTTCTATTCTTTTGTTTTGTTAATCTTTGAATAAGTATATTAATAATGGAAATCACATATAAAATGTTAAAAGATTATCGGATATTTGTCATGGTGGTGAATCCTAAGCTTTTTTCCCCACAATAACGCAATTGAAAAAGCTCGAAAATACAACTATAGTTGAGGTCGTTACTAAATGGATAAACTCTACCAAAAACCAAGAGACGTCAATCTATCCGGGCGAATATCAAATATTCGCTGGATCCTAAAAATCAAAGATTTTTAAGGATATGGAAACGCCATTAGTCCAAAAAGTTATGGCGTTTACTATATATACAGAGAATTTTCGAAGATTTTTATTGTCGGTTCATAGTTTATATACAATTAAAAAATGTCTGAATTTGAGGTGTTTGGTATGGAAAAAGACAAGGTAAGTGAAATAATTGAGAGGGCGAAAAATGATAAGGTAGAGTTTGTACAGCTTATTTTTACGGACATACACGGCATGATTAAATCTGTTACAATCCCTGCTGAGAGAATGGAAGAATCACTTGAAAAAGGTACATGGTTTGACGGGTCGTCTGTCGAAGGATTCACAAGGATATGCGAAAGTGACATGTATCTCAAGCCGGATCCGAAAACGTATGCGCTGATTCCATGGATGTCGAAAGATTGCGTCTATGCGCGCCTTATTTGTGATGTATATACACCAGATGGCAAGCCTTTTGAAGGAGATCCCCGCTATATACTCAGAAAGGCGATAGATGAGGCAAAGCAGATGGGTTTTGAGTATAATGTCGGTCCGGAGTTAGAGTTTTTCCTGTTCAAGAAGACGGATTCAGGCGGTCTTACTACGCTTCCGCATGACGGCGCAGGATATTTTGATTTTGCGCCCCGCGATCTTGCGTCTGATGTAAGGCGCGATATTGTTCTTGCTCTTGAATCTTTTGGCATTGTTGTCGAGATGAGCCATCATGAAGTTGCACCGGGTCAGCATGAGATTGATTTCAAATATTCTGATGCACTGACTACTGCAGATAATGCGATAAGCTTTAAGGCTACTGTCAAGTCTATTGCGCATGCTTACGGGCTGCATGCGACGTTCATGCCCAAACCGATATTCGGTGAAAACGGCAACGGCATGCATGTTCACCAGAGTCTGTTTGATATAAAGTCAGGCAAAAATGTATTTTTTGACGGGGATGATGACTATAAGATATCCTCTCTTGCAAGACAATTCATTGCAGGGCAGCTTGAACACATACCTGCTATGATATCTGTTCTTGCGCCGACCGTCAATTCCTACAAGCGATTGGTTCCCGGGTATGAGGCGCCGGTCTATATCTGCTGGGGGCAGACCAATCGCTCGGCTCTTATAAGAATACCGCGTTACTCCAAGGGCAGGGAACAGTCGACAAGGGCGGAACTTAGGTGTCCGGATCCGTCGTGCAATCCTTATCTTGCGTTTGCTGTCATGCTCAAAGCTGGGCTGGATGGGGTAAAAAGAAAGCTTAATCTTTCTGCCCCGGTTGAAGAGAATGTTTATGAGCTTGATGATGAGAAGCGAATGAACAGCAATATTAAAACCCTGCCATATTCTCTGTTTGATGCAGTAATGGAATTGAAGAAAGATAAAGTGATTGCAGATGCTTTGGGCAAACATCTATATCCTATTTATGTGCGCTCAAAAATAATGGAATGGGATGAGTACAGGCTTCAGGTCACGAAATGGGAGATTGACAAATATCTTGAGCAGACTTAGGTCTGCTCAGTTTCCTGTGGTAGGTGTGCGGATATATAATTTGAGATTGAGATAATTTCGTCCTGACAGAGTTCATACACTTTCTTTTCTTTCAGGGGCATGTTCTCTGCGACGTCTTTTGATGCATCTTTGCTGAGGTCAAACATGTGCCTTGAATGGTAAAATGATTTTTTTGCCTTCTGGTTTTTGTGGCAGAATAGTGCGCTTACTGTCTTTTTGAACACATTTTCGTCTTTTACCCGGGGGTTTTTCTTTTTAGGGATAAGGCGCACTATGGCAGAATCGACTTTTGGTGCAGGATAGTAACTGGTTTTTGGTACTTTTGCGATATATTCCGGTGTGAAGTAATATTGCGTCATTACGGATATTTTTGAGTAGTCTCTTTCTCCTGCTTTTGCTATGAGGCGCTTTGCGAACTCTTTCTGATACATGAGGACTGCGGGCTTTCCAATCTCTCCCAGTTTGATGGTGAGTTTTCCGGAGATTGAGTATGGGATGTTTGATACGCATTTGTCAAACGGCGGGTAATCTATCTTGAGTGCATCGTTGTTTATTATTTCAATTGTGTCTTTGTATTCATTTTTCAGAAGGTTCGCAAGTGATGTGTCGAGTTCTATCACTATTACTTTTTTTGCAAGTTTTATGAGTTCTATTGTGAGTGTGCCCGGGCCAGGTCCGATTTCGAGGATTGTCTCGCTTTTTTTTATGTCTGCTGCATCAATCTCTTTTTTGATGGCATTGCTATCCACCAGGAAATGCTGGTCAAGGTTCTTTTTTGGATGTATGTTGTATTTTTTGAGCAGGTTTAGCATAATCTGTAATTGATGTTCATAGTTTTAAAGATTGTTACCGGACCTTCTGATGTCCCAAAGAACAGGTTTATTTCTGGAATCCGTTAATTATATATACTACCTTAGAACAGAGTTTATGATAATGTAGTAAATATAGTAATTAATAGAATTTAGAATTATGTGTGTTTTAGAGACCAGGGGTTTAACATATGAAATCATATAAGGTTAATCTGTTTGTATTGTGTGTATTTATATTATCTATGCTTATTCTTTCAGTGAATACGTTTGCCCAAGGGTCACAAAACTGTATCCAATGTTCTGACTGTGAACTGTTTGAGACATGGAAATCCATGTGCACTTTTACTTATCAGATATGCATTATCCAGGGTCTGCCGGAAAGTTTTTGTCTTGACCAAAAATCTCAGTGCGAAAAAAATATAGATGACCTGATTGCAGAATGTGAAAGGATTTGTAAAGACAGTTGCGAGGAAACAGATACCTGCCCGGATAATGTTTGCGCAACTGGCGAGAACTGTCCTGCTGATGCGAATGCATGCGGGGATACGATGTGTTATGAGCCGACATGCCTTGATGGATGTAGCATGGTCGCTGTTCCTTCGGGTTCAACTGATGAGTCATGCAGTAATGATAGAGGGTGCACAAACACACCCTGTTCCTGTGACGGGAGCGGCAACTGTATTAGTGAACAAGAGTCTGATTGTCACACACATGCCCGTCATGAATGGCTTGAGGATAATGATTATGACATACAGGTCATAGAGGAAGGATGCAGTGATACGTGCGGCAAAGAATATTTGATTGAGATCAGGGAGAGGTCAAACCCGCACTGTGGTGAGAGGTTATGGGTATGGCTTGAGCCAGGAATTGATCTGCTGGATACGGGTAACTGTTACAGGGTTGTAATCGGTGATGATTCGGACTGCGGTCATATTATCACACAGTCTGGTGGCGCGATTACCTGTCGTGGATGTGAGGATTCCGATACATGTGAGATTGACATTTCTTTTGATAAGGAACAATATTGTGTGGATGACTCAATAACGATGACAGTACAGCTAAAGGAGAATAATTTATTGACTGACTATGATGAAATAAGAGCCGTCGTGCACTTACCCGGTGGGGGTGGTGTGGATGTCACTGAAAGGATTGATAGAAGATCACAGGGTACATATACAATAGACGGATTTGTGGGCAGTGCGGGCCAGCGGACATTGGAGGTAGAGTCGCGATTCGGGACATGTGATATGGTAGAAGATGCAACTTATAATGTACTTTCCTCGAGCAGTCCTGAATGTCGTGGTGAGGATGCTGAAGTCTGTAATGTGGAAATATCCTTTGATAAAGAGTCTTATTGTCCGGGTGATGATATAACGATTACAGCGGAATTTTATGAGAGTGGTGCTTTATCCACCCCGGACTCATATGAAGTTAGCCTGCATAAATCTGGCACAACAAGAGATATAACTGAACACTTCAGATTTTCGTCTTTAGGGGTTTATACCAGCAGTAACACTGTTGGTATCCCAGGGCAGAGGACTGTGAATATCGGGGCTGTATTTCCAGGCTGTGATGCAAGTGATTCTCAATCCTTCACAGTTCATTCAAGTGACAGTCCGGAATGCAGTGGTGGTGGCGATGAAACATGTCCGGATGCTGAATGCTCAAGCGGTGAGAACTGTCCACAGGATGCCGTTGACTGTCTTGACAGGATGTGCTATGAACCAACATGCACAGACGGATGCGGTGAGACTGTTGTTCCTTCGGGTTCTGGCGACGAATCATGCAATCATGACCGTGGATGCACAAGTCCGCCATGCTCATGCGACGGCGACGGAAACTGCGCAAGTGAATCTGATTCTGATTGTCACGCTCATGCCAATCCCACGTGGGTTGATGATGGTATGTATAAGATAAGGGTCAATGAGGTCGGATGTATGCAGCAGGGTTGTGCTGAAGGAGATGGTGAGGCAAGAGAGGCCTTGATTGAGATTATGGAGGGTGATCATTGCGGTGAAGAATACTGGCTATGGATTGATACAGGGATGAGCCCAAATTTGCCAGATGCAGGTACATGCTATGATGCAGAAATATTTACGAATATGCACGGAGCTGAGTGCGGGCATGTTGTTCGATATCTTATGAATGTTATTGATTGTCCTGTGTGTGAGGAGGAA
>DAOVYR010000108.1 GCA_030635525.1 Candidatus Nanohalarchaeota archaeon
AGGATGCGCTCAAAAGAAGACCCCACAATAAGAGTAAAAATCTCCGAAGACACAGGCGAAACCCTCGTATCCGGCCTCGGCGAACTCCACATCGAAGCAAAAATCGAGCGCTTCATAAAAGAAAAAGGCATCCCAATCACAGTCTCAAAACCCATAGTAATCTACAAAGAAGGCCTCCTCAAAGAATCACAGGAATTTGAAGGAAAAACCCCAAACAAGCACAACAAATTCTACCTGAAAGTCGCACCGGTATCCGACGAAGTAAGAAAAGCACTGATATCCGGCAACCTGAGAGAAGGAAAAATCAGAAAGCAGGACCAACTTGAAGTAACAAACGCACTTGCAGACGCAGGCTACAACCGCGACGAGGCAAAAAAAGTAGTCGCAATCCAGAACGGCAACATACTCGTAAACCTCACAAGAGGTATAGTCCAGCTAAACGAAGTAATAGAACTCATAATCCAGTCATTCAAAGAAGTATGCAATGAAGGACCCCTTGCAGCAGAACCCACATTCGGCCTGCAGGTAATGCTCATGGACGCAAAACTCCATGAAGACGCAATACACAGGGGACCGGCGCAAGTTCTCCCGGCAGTCAAAAGCGCCCTCAAAAACTGCATGCTCGACGGCAGAGCATCCCTCTTTGAGCCAAAACAGATACTAAGAATAGACAGCCCCCAGGAACATATGGGCAGCGTCGTAAAAGAAGT
Source organism: Candidatus Nanohalarchaeota archaeon (assembly GCA_030635525.1). Classification (GTDB taxonomy): domain Archaea; phylum EX4484-52; class EX4484-52; order EX4484-52; family B79-G9; genus B79-G9. The sequence goes on from DAOVYR010000108.1 coordinate 711, forward strand.
CCAGAACCGCCGCGGGCAAATCATGAACATGGAAGAAGAACAGGGCATGAGCGTAATAACAGCCAAACTCCCGGTCGCAGAGATGTTCGGCTTCGAAGGCGCAATAAAATCCGCAACAGGCGGCAGAGGATTCCAGTCACTCATAGACATATTATACGAAAAACTGCCAACAGAACTCCAGAACAACATCGTCCTGCAGATCAGGAAAAGAAAAGGCATGAAAGAAGAACTCCCGCAAATAAAGCTGGAACAATAAATCAAACATACCAATACACAACATTTATAAACTTAACCATCAAACCAATAACGTGACAACAGAGAACAAACACACTCGATTCTCTACCACATTTCACATAAAACTTTAAAAAATTCAGAATCAATAATAAATAATATTAAACCCTATAAACATACAAACCATGAATAAAAATAATCATTATGAAAAAGAATAAATGATAACTGCGAGGTGTTAGATATGGCAGAAAAACCACACATGAATTTAGTAACAATCGGTCACGTTGACCAGGGAAAATCAACATTAATCGGAAGAATGTTATGGGACACAGGAAACGTTCCCGAACAGCAGATGAAAAAGATAGACGAAAAAGCAAAAGAGCTAAAAAAAGAATCATTCAAATTCGCGTTTCTGATGGACACAGTAAAAGAAGAAAGAGAACGCGGTGTAACAATCGATGTCATGCACAAGCGCTTTGACACATCAAAATACTACTTCACAATCATTGATGCTCCGGGTCACAGGGACTTCGTAAAGAACATGATAACCGGCGCATCACAGGCCGACGCAGCAATCCTCGTACTGGGCGCAAAAGACGGCGTCATGCCACAGACCAAAGAGCACGTCTTCCTAATAAGGACACTTGGCGTAAAAAGCCTCATCGTCGCAATAAACAAGATGGACGAAGTAAACTTCGACGAAGCAGCATACACCAAAGCAAAAGACGACATAATCAAACTTCTGAAAAGCGTCGGCTTCAAGACAGACGACATACCATACATCCCTGTATCCGCATGGACAGGCGAAAACGTAGCAAAGAAAGCAGAACAGATGACATGGTACAAAGGAAAATCAATGCTTGAAACCCTCGACGATCTGCCGATACCTGAAAAGCCAACAGGAAAACCGCTAAGACTCCCGATACAGGATGTCTACACAATCACAGGCGTAGGAACAGTACCCGTAGGTCGCGTAGAAACCGGCGAAATCAAATCCGGCGACAAACTCGTATTCATGCCATCCGGCAAAACCGGTGAAGCAAAGAAAATCGAGATGCACCACGAAGAGATTCCAAAAGGAGAAGCAGGTGACAACATCGGCTTCAACGTAAGAGGTCTTGGAAAAGGCGACATTGCCCGTGGCGAAGTATGCGGACACGCAAGCAACCCGCCAACAGTAGTTGACCCAAGCGGCGAATTCACAGCACAGATAATAGTACTACAGCATCCAAGTGTGATGACAAAAGGATATACCCCGGTATTCCACATCCACACATCACACGTTGCATGTCAGATAACAGAGATCTTAAAAAAGATAGACCCAACTACAGGTGAGACAAAGGAAGAGAACCCTGACTTCATCAAGCCTGGAGATGCAGCAATCATCAAATGCAAACCAACCAAGCCAATGGTAATTGAAAAACAATCAGACATCCCGCAACTCGCAAAATTTGCAATAAGAGACATGGGACAGACCATTGCAGCCGGTATGTGCATTGACCTTGTTGCAAAAAAATAAGCAAAAGATTCTGTAATTTTGACATGCTTTATGAAACATTAAAGTATGATACCACAGGTGAAATAAATTGCAAACCGCACGCGTAAAAATAACAAGCACAAACTATCAGGAACTTGAAGAACTGGCAAGACAGATAAAGCAGATAGCCCTAAAGTTCGGAGCGAACGTAGCAGGACCAATCCCACTGCCGACAAAAAAGCTAAAGATAACAACAAGAAAAGCCCCATCTGGCGACGGCACAGAAACATTCGAAAAATGGGAGATGCGCGTCCACAAGCGCGTAATCGACATCGGCACAAACGAGCGCGCTCTGAGACAGATTATGCGCATAGAAGTTCCTGATTCAATCAATATTGAGATAGAACTGCGCGAATAAACAGGCAGATTTATTTCGCCAAATTTGACTTTTTCTCTTTTCATTTTTTTCTTATACAAAACCAGCACAACCTTTAAAAAAAATATCATTCTAACAAAAGCATAAATGTCGAGGTCGCCTAGCTCGGTATGGCGCAAGCCTGGAAAGCTTGTGTTCGCAAGGACACGGGAGTTCAAATCTCTCCCTCGACGCTCTCAACCTTCCTGAAGATAGTAGCAGATATATAATTGCATGCATGCGCTTAAACGCAGCGAACCAGTGACCTTTCATATACTTGAGCAAAGCGCCAGTGACCTAAACCGAAGGTTTACGGTCGCTCTAATGATCAACCTTTTACAAGGTTGGTTTAACTCACCCCCTCGACGCTCATCATCTTCCAAAAGAACATGATATCTTTTCTCATTCTAGACCACCACATATTTGAAATTTAGAATCCATTAACAGACCATGCAACAAAAAGACACACCCAATAAAGGCAACAAAAGAAAACCAATAATTGCAGTAATAGGCCACGCATCCAACGCAAAACAGATACATATAGACACAGCCTTTGAAGTCGGCAAAGAAATAGCAAAATCAGGCGCAATACTCATCTGCGGCGGCAACCAAGAAGGCGTCCCCAACGCCGCAGCCAAAGGTGCAACCGAATCAGGTGGTATCGCAATAGGGATAACACCCACAGATAATGAAAAAGACTCAAGCCCCCACCTGACAATCCCAATCCACACAGGCATGGGCTTTGCAAGAAACCAGATACTTGGCCTAACAGCAGACGCCCTCATAGCGATAGGCGGCGGAGTAGGAACATTCTGCGAGATGGCATACTCTTATGCCTACAAAAAACCAGTAATAGTAATAGCCAATCTCGGCGGCATCCCTGAACAATACAAAGGAAAATACCTTGACGACAAAAAAACAATAAAAATTCAGGAAGCCAAAACACCAAAAGAAGCAGTAGAATTGGCACTCAAACTAACAAGACAAAAAAACCAGTGACCTAAACCGTAGGTTTATGGTCGCTCTAATGATCAACCTTTTATAAGGTTGGCGCTCAAGTCGGGAAGACGATAACATGGACATAAGACCAATCACAAAAGAAGACACACAACAATTCGAACACGAATGGGAAGAATCAGACACACAGAAAGGCATAACCTACCACACAAAACACATCTGCTTTGGCGCATTCAAAGACAACGAACTCACAGGCTACATCAAACTAAAAATCCGCGGAGGCGTCGGCAACCTCTCAGCACTCATAGTAAAAAAACACGCACGAAACACAGGCATCGGAAAAGCCCTCCTGAACCACTTCGAAACCATCTCAAAAAACCACAACTGCCACAAACTAACCCTGAGAACCTCAGAAAAACATAAATCTGCCCTTACCATATACAAAAACAATGGATACACCATAGAAGCAACCCTAAAAAACGACAAAAACCACATCACATGGTACCAACTCTCAAAACAGATACCCAACAACCAAAAACAAGAGATGATATAAATGCAAAAATACAAATACCTTGAACACACAGCAGACGCAAAATTCGAATCCTACGGAAAAACAATAGAAGAAGCTTACGAAAACGCAACATTAGCAATGGCAAACATAATAACAGACACAGAAACAATAGAACCAAAAATAACAAAAGACATCTCAATCAAATCAGAAAACCTCGAATCCCTCCTATACGACTGGCTCGAAAAACTAATAACCCTCTTAGAACTGGAAGGATTTCTCCTCGCAAAAGTAAAAATCAAAAAAATAAAAGAAATCAAAAAAGACACAAAAGAAGGAAAGCTACACTACTACATCCTGACAGCAACAATACAAGGCGACACATATAAACAGAAGTACGAACTAAAAACAGAAATCAAATCAATAACCTACAACGATATGGAAATCAAAAAAGACAATAATATATGGACAATAACAGCAGTAGTAGACATATAAATAAAAATACAGACATGTGACCTAAAGCGAAGCTTTATGGTCGCACTG
>DAOVYR010000028.1 GCA_030635525.1 Candidatus Nanohalarchaeota archaeon
GATGAAATAACACCAATGCCGCGACCATCCATATTCGTTGTCGTAATTGTGTTGTTAAAAATCGTGTTAGAGTTGCTAGACGAATAGACATCAATACCATACGCACTCCTGCCGGAAACAGTAACTATGTTATTCGACACATTATTGGAATCACTGGACGAATGAAGATAGATGCCATTAACCGCAGTCTGGGTGCCCGTCGTAAAAGTCGAACTCTCCACTCTGGAATCATCAGTCATAGCAAGAGTTATTCCGTCCCTGACAACATCAACATTCCTTATCGTCACATCCCTTGAATATGCCACATATAACTGCCCTACATTAACCAGATTCTGAATATCGATTGAATCCTTATTATAATAATAATATATTGTCCTTCCCTGCTCCGTATTATCAGTATCTATAGTATGATCATAGTAAGAAGACGTCGTTGTCGGATTGATATATAGGGCATAAGCATTATTCGCATTCATAGTGTTATCGAGTATAGTTGCCCATCGCGACGCAGCCATATGGATCCCATAGCTATATGCGCCAAGCGTCCGTATCAAAGGGCTGTCTTCGATTTTAACAGAATTACTCGAACTAAGATAAATACCCGGACTATAAGAGCCTAATGTTGTTACACTATTGCGCAAAAGATCGCTAGAACCCGACGAAGAAAGATAGACCCCACGGCCATACGAACCAGAGGTTGATACAGCATTATTTGTAATTATACTCGAACCGGACGACTGAAGATAGACACCATGGCCATACGAACCAGATATTGATACCGTATTAAATGTAATTCTACTCGAACCGGACGACTGAAGATAGACACCATAACCTTGCGAACCCGATGCTTGAACACTGTTAGACGACACATCCACATTCGGCGACGAATAAAGATGAATACCTTTCACAGCATACTGTTCACCGACTGAGACAGTAGAAGAGACAATATAAGAATTATCGGTGTTGGCAAATATTATCCCATCACCATTAACAACAACATTCGTTATAGTCATATTCGTCGAACATGTCACATACATCTGCCCGACACCACCCAGGCCCCCAATAATCTGTGAATCCTCATTATAATAGTAATATATCGGATTCCCACCCTCAGTATTTGTCGTATCTATGTCATGATCGTAATAAGACGACGTTGCTGACGGGTTGACATATATAGCATAAGCACTCTGTGTATCCATATTGTTTCCGCTAAGCTTTGAATTGCTGGACGAAAGCAGAAAAACCCCATACCCGTAAGCGTTCGATGTCGAGATACCATTATTCAGAATATCATTCCCATCTGACGAAGAAAGAGAAACACCATAACCATAAGTACCGTTAGCTGTGATAGTATTGCCAGAAAGAGTGTTCGAACCTGACGAAGAAAGATAAATACCATTACCATATGACCCCAAAGTCGTAATAGGGTTATTCGAAAGCGTATTCGAATCAGACGAAGAAAGAAAGATACCATAACCTCTCGTATATGTCGTGGTAATAGCATTATTAGAAAGGCTATTTGAACCCGACGAAGAAAGATAAATGCCGTAACCATTTGAACCCGTTGTCGTAACAACGTTGTTCGATATTGACGGACTCGAGCCGGACGACAGAAGATAAATACCATAAGCAGAAATACCCGCTGTTGAAACAACATTTCCCGATATCGTATTCATGGTAGAAGAGTCAAGATATATTCCATGCCCATTACCGTTTATCGTTGATATTGTATTTCCGGAAATTGTGTTTGACGGGCTTGAAACAAGATATATGCCATGACTGCCACGACCTGTTTGAATATTCACATTATTTATTATACTATTAGTCATACCGTCAGCATAAATAGCATGAGCACCAGAAGACCACTTCTTGTTCTGCACGAGTCTCAGGTTCTTGATATTGATATTATCAAACCCGCCAGCATTCCTGATAGCATTGCCAACAACCACATCTGTAGTATAATTTATCATATATCCCTGACCATCTATTGTTATGCCATCCGCACCGATAATAAAACATGTCCCGCTAGCCATTCCAGACGTATTGACATCCTGACCAAGCACATACACCTCATTTGGCGTCGAAAGCGTCGCGCCACATACAGTCAATACAGCCAGATTATGCGCATAATCCACATCATCACCGAACCTGAACTCAAGATGATGCTTCCCGTAAGTATGCACCCTCGATGTCTCATATCCTGTCTTGTCACAGGAATAGTTTTCAATGAGAATAGAATTCGTCTCATCTATCCACGTATAGTCCAGAACCTCATCACCACATCTAACTTCGAGTAGTTCAAGGTCTTCTTCATCACCAGCATCGCTCCACGTTGTACCATTAGTTGCAGTAATTATAAGATCTGCAGTGCCATTGGTGTTAAACTCCACAGTCCAGTTACCGCCAACTGACGGGTAGCTCTGAACATTCAGGATATCTATACCAATTCCCGGATCAACGACCTTCGGGGCATCGTCCATTACCACATCTGTAGCTAACGGCGATGACATATGCGCATAACCATTTGAGAAAGAAACAACTACAAATATCATAAGCAGTATAACCTGCAACAGTCTATAAACAACAACTCTCAAATGAACCAACCATCCCCTCAGCAATAAAATAATATATCAAACAAATTAAACGCAACCTCTAAATAATACATATTAGATAACAAGCCTATATAAACTTAACAGCCACCACCACAAGATAGTTCGCACTAAAAACACAAAAACTTAACAAGAAAAAACCTAAAACGCACCCGAACAGAACAGACAAGAAACCATTTGTATGCCAAAACAGACAAGTGACCTTTAATATACTTGAACAAAGCGCCAGTGACCTAAAACAGCACTCAGACAACACATGCGTGCGCTTGAGCGCAGCGAAACGCACTTAATCGCCAGCCTTTTACAAGGCTGTCGCCCAGCCTTTCTGAAATCTGACTCAATCCTCAACCCTCGGCGCAAGCACATAGCTCAACTCAACCTTATCCTTCGTAACAAACGTAAACTTTATCGGATAATCCTTCCCAAACTGCATCTTCACAGTATCAGCAATCTTAGACCCTTTCTCAATCTTCTTCAGGTAATCAAGAGAATACTTTGACTTCGCATCACCAGACACATTAATACCAACAATATCCTGACTGTCCTTTCCAAGCTGCACATTCACCTGGCTCAAATCCCCATCAGCAGCCATCGAAAAATTATTTGTATCAGCAGACATAACCACCGTATCAGTAACAATCGAAGCATCACCAATACTATCAGTAAGAACAGAACTCTTCGCCTCAACAGTCGCACTGAAATCCAGCTTCATATCAGGCACATCCGCTTTCTCAATATCAATCAAAGGTATCCTAAACGTCCTCACAGAAGAATTCTTCAGCGTAACACTCAATCGGTTCTCATCCTTCTCAAGCTCAAGAACAACCACATCACCAGCCTTTGCCCGTTTAAGTACATTCATCAGGCTCTCAATATTAACACTCAACTCCTCATCCCCCTCCAACTCATACTCGTCAAAAACCAGGGACAGCAATTTAAACTTCACCATAGTGACCATCGTAGGATCAGTCGCACCAAGACTCAATCCATCCTTTTTGACCTGAAATATCCCTTCAGTAACCAGCTCAGAAATAGCAGCCAGACTATCCCTCAACAATCCCACATCCGTCAAAGTCGCCTTAAATGACATCATAAAACACCTCACATATAACCATTATTAATACACAATATAATTAACAGTAAAATTATTTAAATAACATCTAACCCATCACATTATAATACTCCATAACCTGATTATACTGCTTCATATTCAACTTACTCATATTTTGAATAATCTCCCCATACAAATCAAAACCACCCCCAGACAACCTCAATCTCCCAAAAACACGAACCAACTGACTCTCAGACACATTCAAAGCCATATCATGACTAACCGCAACCTGAACAGTCCCCGTACCATCATCAACAAAAATAGAATCATCAACCTTACTCACAACAGTACCAAGAATCCTCACCTTAACATCAGAAGATGTATCAATCTCATTGATTTTCTTCTCAACAAAAACATTGCTACTGTAGTCCATACCCCCATTTTCACACAGAAACTTAAATACCTTGCGCAAAGAAGATATGAAAACAACAGAAAATAACCAACGGCACACTTAATCACAGCAAAGCAACCCAAAGAATTAGAGAACAATACATGTGTGCGCTTGAACGCAGCGACCTGTGACCTAAAACGCACGTAGACAGAACAGATAAGTGACCTAAACCGAATCACAAAGTAATACATGTGTGCGCTTGAACTGATCCATGACAAACAACACATTCGCGTGCTTGAGCGAAAGCGAAACACGCCTAATAGTCAACCTTTTACAAGGTTGTGCGAAACGCACCTAATCGCCAGCCTTTTACAAGGCTGCTTCAACTATATTCCCGCCAAGTCTTCTTGCACTTTATACAGCGATAAAATCGGGTCTCCGGCTCATCACTAGACCGCGTCTGCTGGGTCCACCACCCTGCCTTATTATGACCACACTCGGGACATTCGATACTAGTAACAGGCAAAGTCTGCCGGGTTCCATCTACGACAGGAATAGAATCAAAAGGCTCATGAGTCATTTTCTCCTTCAACTTGAAAACTTTCCCTTTCTCAACAGAATCCTGCTTACCGCACTTATTACACACAAGAACTACGCCACCGTCCTTCTTCACCGGCGCCATCAAACTACCGCACTTCTCACACAATTTCATAATCAAAACACCTTCCGGAAAACAATAACTTTATGCGCAATTAGAACAAATAAGTATATAAATCTATCCATAAATCCCAAACGACCATCAACACGTAAACCGATACGAAAGAAGCCCCTTTATATTGCCGCTAAGAATCTCAGTCAATATCAGCTTAGGCTCACCCAAAAGAGGCACCCTGTAAAGTACCTCACCCCTGATCCACTCCGGCTGCACACTCCACGCATCAGCAACAGGATTATTATCACCCCAACTAACAAAAGTCCCATCCTCATTAATTTTATACAGCCGATGCACAATCAACTTATTCCCCGGAGGACATCCGGGACTATTCGATGGACAGACATAAACAATAATATCTCCATCAATCCTGCCTGCCTTAAGTGTACTTGCATCCACACCCTTCAATACCAGCAAATCACCACGATCAAGATTAGGCAACATAGAACATGACACCACAACCACAATAGGATCCTCAGTACTAAGCGCAAAGCCGAGAGTCTGGTAAACAACTACAGCAAGAAACATACCAAAAAGGATATACACAACACTGCCTACAAACTCATTAGCCTCAAGATAGTCATTAATCTCTCTTATACCCATGAAACTCCCCTACAAAACAACAAGTCGAAGCAAACTACTTCCCGCACGCCTTCACGAACTGCTTCTCAAATGCAGAAACAGTATCAGAACAGCGCTTCACAGCACCCTTCAGTGACTTCACAGGATCCTTCGCCTTAACAATAAGCACAGGATTCCCAAGATAAGGATGCTTTTTCTCATAAGCAGCAAAAGTAACCGTCGAATCATTCCACAACTCTTCCCTCAAAAGATTAGAAAGAGTATGCTCATCTCCAACAATCTCAACATTCACTGCAGTTGTCCCGCTTTTTTTCACATTAACATCCATAAGCTCACCTTAATTCAAAAATAACTCTAACAAATATCACACTAACATAGTGTCCGTTAACTATTTAAATATTTCCCACACCTTTATAGTTAACGTCGTTACCAAATGGACATACTTAGCCAAAAACCAAGAGACGTTAATCTATATGGTGAAGACAAGACATTAGTTCCAAAAGTTATGTCTTCAACCATACTTAGTAACAAACAACAAGACACAAATTTTCCCAGGATGTGGCGCAAACAGCGCTGAACGGAGAAAACCACAGGAGATGATATACATGGGAATGTACAAATACATAAAAGAAGCATGGAAAAACCCGAAAGCCAGCCTCGGTAGCGTATGGCAGGAACGCCTCATACAATGGCGCAAAGAAACAATAGTTACCCGCGCAGAAAAACCGACAAGGCTTGACAGGGCTCGTTCTTTAGGATATAAGGCAAAACCAGGATTCGTCATAGCAAGAGTCAAAGTAGCCCGCGGCGGACGGGAAAGAGAACGCCACAAAAAAGGGCGAAAACCAAAAAAAGCAGGATTTGTTCACTTCACACCCAAGAAATCAAGACAGGTCATTGCAGAAGAGAAAGCATCAAGAAAATACCCCAATATGGAAGTCCTTGCAAGCTACTACGTAGGCGAAGACGGGAAACACAAATGGTACGAAACAATACTTGTAAACCCGTCGCACAACGCAATAAAAAGCGACAAGAACCTCTCATGGATAACAAAAAGCAACCACAAAGGTCGCGCACACAGGGGACTGACACCAGCCGGCAAAAAATCAAGAGGACTAAACAACAAAGGCAAAGGCGCAGAAAAACTAAGGCCAAGCATAAGAGCCAAATCAGGCAAGGGAAAGTAAGCACAACAAAACATAGACTCTCTGCGATGCGATATTAGTTGATTCCAATCGGTTTATTGCGTATACTATACTTCATATACAATAAAAAATACACACTAAAAAAACACAATTAAACCACAACAATACTTAAATACCCCTATGACAAAATATGTCACTATTGGACTTAAATTTTTCAAAGCAGGAGCTTGGAGCAATGAATCCATGGCGCTACCTTAGAAAATACTAATAGCGCTACACATTTTTTTTCAAAATAGCACGATATCATAATGAAATTAAGACATTTATCAACTATCTCAATTTTAATAGTTCTTCTTGTAAGTGGATGTATTCAAGAACAAAACCAACAGGAAAATCCGACAGAAACACAAACTCTAAACTGCCCTTCTTCCTGCAATGACAAAAATCCATGCACAAATGATTTTTGTTCTGAACAAACAAATTTCAGATGCATGCATGATGAGATCATCCCATGTTGCGGTAATAAAATATGTGAAGACGGAGAAAATTTTCTAATTTGTAACGACTGTATTGAGCCAAGAAAAACAGCAATGAAACCATCTGAATTGGCTTTTGATTTGAAAGACATACCAGATAATTATATAATAAAAGAGAGAAGACATATATCCAAATCCGAAGTAAATGTATCTGAAGCATACAATATCTCAAAAGAATTAATGCAATGGAACGAAGGATATATTGCTTCGTTTACAAAAGAAGATTCCTTCAATGCAATAGGGCAAAGAATTTATATTTATCCCGCAACAGAAAATATCGCAAAAATGGATTTCTCTCAAGGTATTTTTTTAATGGACGAAAATTCACTAGACACTTACGAAAAAATACCTTGCGATATAGGAGACAAATGCATCTCCTGGAAAATAACATACCCTATTGAAGGCGAACATAAGGAAGTGACAACATACGCATTATACTTCGTCAAAATGAACGTATATGAAGACATATTTGTATTTGGCCTGGACTACGAATTGTTAGTTGATTTAGCTAAAAAAGCAGAAGCAAAAATAAAATGAGAAACTGCATACCACTAGACAAATATTATAGGACAACGATTAATTTTACTAAAATTCCTAACAACATACAGCAAGCTATATTAAACTATCACACCAATTTACAGAAGAATAATCATAATTCATGAGGTGAATATATATGACATACACAATAACAGACATGAACCTAGCAGAGCAGGGCAAAAAACAAATAGAATGGGCAGAATCCCAGATGAGCGGACTTTTGAAGATAAGAGACCGCTTCAAAAAAGAACAGCCACTCAAAGGCATAAGAATCGGCATGGCGCTCCACGTAACAAAAGAAACAGCCGCACTCGTAAGAACACTTATCGCAGGCGGCGCACAAGTAGCAATAACAGGCTGCAACCCGCTGTCAACACAGGACGACGTCGCAGCAGCACTCGCTCAAGATGGCGTGGAAGTGCACGCAAAAAGAGGCGTCGGCACAGAAGAATACTACCAGTTCATCCACAAGATAATCGAGACAAAGCCGCACATAACAATAGACGACGGCTGCGACCTCGTAAGCGAGATCCACCTGAAATTCCCTGACCTCATCCCATCCATCATCGGCGGCGCAGAAGAAACCACAACAGGCATAATCCGCCTGCACGCAATGGAAAAAGACAACGCACTCAAATACCCGATGGTTGCAGTAAACGACTCAAAAACAAAACACCTCATGGACAACTTCATAGGCACCGGCCAGTCATCAATAGACGGCATACTGAGAGCATCAAGCATCCTCATAGCAGGAAAGAGATTCGTAGTCTCCGGCTACGGTCCATGCGGCAAAGGCGCAGCAGCCCGCGCAGAAGGACTCCTCGCAAACGTCATAGTCACAGAAGTAGACGCATTCCGCGCACTACAGGCACACTACGACGGCTTCAGGGTCATGCCCATGGAAGAGGCAGCAAAACTAGGCGACGTATTTTTGACAGTCACAGGCGACAAGCACATCATCCGCCCCGAGCACATGAAAACAATGAAAGACGGCGCAATACTAGCCAACTCCGGTCACTTCGACCTTGAGATAGACATCAAAGGCCTTGAAAAGATCTCAAAAAAACGAAACATAAGACCAAACATGGACGAATACACACTAGATAACGGCAAAAAGCTATTTTTACTAGGCGAAGGACGGTTAGTAAACCTCGCATGCGCAGAAGGTCACCCGTCAGAAGTCATGTCAATGTCATTCATGAACCAGGCCTTAGCATGCGAATACTTGGTAAAGAACAAAGACAATCTGAAAGCGCAGGTCTACAAGCTACCGGACGAAGTAGACAACACAATATCAGAACTCCAGCTAAGCGCAATGAACATAAAAAAAGACACATTAACAGAAGAACAGACAAAATACCTCTCAAGTTGGCAGGAAGGAACTTAGACCACCCATAACCACAAGACATAACAAAAATATCACAGAAAAAATATCCTTACTGGTGAGTATAAAAACACAGAAACGCTTATATACTACAGCGAAGAAAAGTAACTCATGAACTTAAAAGAA
>DAOVYR010000188.1 GCA_030635525.1 Candidatus Nanohalarchaeota archaeon
GATTGGGCTTGGTTTTGTTATGAGTTACCCGCTTCTTATTGTAAATGCGCTGATATTTTTTGCTATAGGGGTGCTTATGGTTCTTTCCCGACCGCATATTGCTGTGGTTGGGCTTGTTCTGGTTGCGCTTGGAATTTCGCTTCACGGGCTTGGGTTTTTTGAGTCTTATAGTGTTTCTTATCTTCTTTACAAGTTCGGTATTCAGCCAGTTATGTTTTTGACGGATTTTTTAATGCCGGTGCTTGCGGTTGTGTGGGTCTGGAAGGGGGGTAGTTATTGAATCTATAGTTTTGTGATTTTGGTTTCGAGGTTTGGGTCCTGGTTTTTTGTTAGTTTTGGGATGTTGCCTATCAGGCCGATTTTCTTGTCTTTGATGATTATTGCGCCTTCGAAGTATTTCCTTTTTTTGAGCCAGTCAAGTGTCTTTTTTATGTCTTTTTCGGTTTTTACCTTGTTTGCTGTTGCTGTTGCGAGGGCGTCTGCAACGCTTGCCTTTTTTGAGAAGATTACTGCAAGATCGCATTTTCCGAGGCTTAGGGAGTGTCCCATGTTAGATGATGATGAGCAGATGGATATGGGGGTGTTTTCTTTTGTCAGGTGGAAGCATAGCTTGTCTTTTAGTTTGTTGTTGCCTGAAAATAAGCCGATGTTTATTTTGCTTTTTGTGTATGCGTAGATGTCGCCGCCGTTTTCTATGATGAGTGTTTCGGGGTTGTGGAGTGCTATTGCTTTTTTTGCGCTGAATTCTGCCAGTGTGCCTGCAACTGCTGCCATTGGACCGACTTTTGCTATTTTTGCGGCCATGGCCATTTCTCTTATTATTTCAGGGGCGTCTTTTTTTGTTTTTATGGGGACTAGTGAGTTTAGAAATTCTTTGTCTGCGTAGGTTTCTATCAGTGTTCTTTGGGTTATGAGTTCTTTTTTTATTGTGGAGATTGCTTCTTTTTTGTCGGTTATGACTTTGAGTCTGCTTGTCTTATATGTCAGTGTGTGGGTTTCCATTTAGATCATCAATTGCCCCGAATGGGCATACTCGGATGCATGCTCTGCATTCTATGCATTTGTCGGAGTCGAATTCTATTTCCATTGTTTTTCTGTCGGGGATGTAGAGGGCGCCTGTGGGGCAGTGTGCGATGCAGAGGCTGCATTGTGTGCATTTGTTTTTGTTTAGCTGTGTGCCTGTCTTGAATGTGTTTACTTTTATTCCCTGGGATTTCAGGTAGGTGATTGAGTCTTCTATGTTTTTTTCTTTTCCTTCAAGTTCTATTATCATGAAGCCGACTTGTTTTTCTGTGATGTTTGCGCGAAGGATGTTTGGGATTACGTTGTAGTGTTTTATGATGTGGTATATGCTGGGGTCTTTTATTCTTTTTTTCGGGTAGCGGAGCTGGAATTTTTTTGTTTTTGTGTTGTTATGGGTGTTGCTGTTATCTTGTGTATCGTTTTGTGTATCTGTATTATTAACTATACCCCCTTTTGTGTTTGGTGGTGACCGTCCTCGAGCCCCCACCCTCCCAACTTTAGGGTTATTAGGTTGTTTTGTTTTTTTATTGTTGGTTTTATTGTTTTTGTTCATTTGTATCGTCTTTGGTGTTTTTTTATTGTTTCTTATCGTCTCTTTTGTTGTCTCTTATTTCTAGTTGGTTGAATGGCTGGTTTTCTGGGAGTTTTTCGTAGGGTTCGTTTAGGGTGAACTTTGTGTCCTGTATTTCTTTTTTTAGGATTGATGCGATTTTTTTGGCTTTAGGGTAGCTTGACATTGAGCTTGTTTTTACTTTTTTGTTGTTTATCTTGATTTTTCCTGATTTCAGTTGTTTGTAGTTGACTTTTGCTATTGTGTTTGATAGTCTTTTTGGGTAGTCTTTGCTATAGTCTATTACTGGTGCGTATATGTCTTCGTCTTTTATGCAGGTGCTTTTTAGGATTTCTTTGTCCAGTATTGGGATCGGGATGCCTATTCCAAGTGCGAGGCTTGCGCCGTAGCCTTTTATGCTTGCGCCGCGTACGTATTCGCTGTCCATGTGTTTCATGTCGGCTGTTAGTGCCAGTGTGGCTGCGCCTTCTTCGGGGACATTGTTTTTTGTTCTTTTGCAGTCGGTTGTGTGCTGGGTGCCTTGTGAGTATATATGACCGTGGGCGCCTGCGAGCCATACTTTTGTGCCGATGCCGATTGTTTTGCATAAGGGGTCGTTTAGGAGGGGGCTTAGCTGGCCTGCTGATGAGTATGTTGCGTTTTGCATGTTGGGTTTGAGGGGACCCATGTATGTGTAGATGGTGCGTTCTTTGTGGGCGTTTACTGCGACGTTGTAGTTTTGGTAGCAGTTTCTCGGGTTTACCATTGTTGCCTGGTTGAGGCTGTTTATGTTTATCATTGTTCTTAGATCTCTTCTGGTGTAGTCGTCTGTGCCGTATGATAAGGCGAAGAGTTGTATGTCTTTTTTGCTTACTAAGTCTTCTATTACGTGGCCGCCGCCGTATTTGAATTCGCCTGGAAAGTACCTGTTTTCAGGGTCGTTGTGCTGGAGTTCTGTTGCGCCGAGGTATGCGTCTACTGCTGCTATGCCTGTGTATATGCGCACGTCGTTCAGCCATGCTTCGCTCATTCTTATTTTTGGCCTCGTGTGGCCGAAGTTTAGGAAGCAGCCGGATGAGCACATTATGCCGAAGGTTGCTGTGGTTACTACGTCTATGTTTTTGTATGCCTCGTCTATGCCTTCTTTTTCTACTATGTCGATGATTTCTTCTGCTGTGACTACGACTGCCTGTCCTTTTTTTATTTTTTCGTTGATTTCTCTGTAGGTTTTTGGCATGTGTTGTCTTTTGGGGGTTTATCTTTATTTGTTTTTTGGGGTGGGCAGTAGATTAATATTTTTTTGGGTTTATATTGGTCTTTTATGGATGGTGTTTCTGTTGTTTTTGGGGATATATAGTTGAAGACATAACTATTTGGACTAATGTCTTCACCATATAGATTAACGTCTCTTGGTTTTTGGTTAAATTAGTCCATTTAGTAACGACGTTAA
>DAOVYR010000179.1 GCA_030635525.1 Candidatus Nanohalarchaeota archaeon
AAGAACCACAAGTATATATGGGAACTAATATATATTAATAGTCCCATTAAATATATAAATAGAAATTTTGACCTATAATAAATGATAGCTAAGTGATTTTATGACCATGAGAGTGCTTGCGGTTGCAGTTGCCCTATTCATCGCAGCTGTTGCTGTCGGGTATGGTGTGTTGTCAGAGTATACTCTTGTTGATGAAAAGGCGGATTCTGCAATCCGTAATCCTGTGGGGTATGTTTTGAAGTACGTAGGCACAGAGCAGAGTACTGTTGATTTCAGAGCAGAGCTTGCATTTGAAAAGAAGCAGAATATAGATTTTGCGTTTAATGATCATGTTGATTCTTTTTATGTTGACTGCGAAGGCGGCCCTGAAAATAAGATTATCATTAGCGGACTGTTCCTGAGGTCTGCTTCAGATGTGCATATTGAATTTGTGGATTATGTGGGTAGTGTAAATCTTGGGCGCAAGCTTAGTTTTTCAGGGTCTGCAAAGAGGGTCAGGACTGATGAGCAGACTCTTTCAAAGGATAAGTTTGTAAAGGTGTCAGGAAAAGATATTGAATTTTCAAAAGTTTTCTTAAGTAAGCTAAAGGGACAGTCTATGATCCTGAATAATGTTACTGGCAATGTTGAGATATTTATGGATGGTGATTCTGCGGATATACCTGTAAATGATAAAACGTTTGAGCTTTCGTCTTTTGATGGGGAGATCCAGTACTATAATGACCGCATCGTTATAGAGGGTGCAGGAAGACTGGATTTTGGTGTATTCAAGGCTCCAAGTGAGTGAATGATGATCTTATGGATAATGATGTTTTTGGAATGCTTAGATTTCTAGGTGGTACAGAGATAGATACCAAGTTGATGATTGCTTTTTTTATTGTCTTTATTATCATCGCTTATAAGGCATTGGGTGTGCTTAAGAATACGGTTATTGTCTCTGTGATTTCTGCATGTTTTCCTTTTATCCTTGACAGGGTGCTTGGCTTTGATATTGATATCACTTTTGAGTTGATTCTTTCTTATGTGATACTGGGGGTTGTCCTGTATCTTCTGTATGAAGTGTTTAAAGTGTTTCATAAGTCCTCGCAGGTGTTTGTGGGTGTTGTTGGCATATTGATGTTTCCTTTTGTTCTTGTGTTGAGATTTTTGGGCTGGATGCTTGGGTTTGGTGATGGGGAGAAGAGAGAGAAGAAGAAGAAAAAGAAGAGAAAAAAGAAAAAAAAGAGCAGTGAAGAAGAGGAGTGATTTTTTGAAATCATGAAAATTTTGGTTAAGTGAGAGTATTTTCAAGCTTCCTTTCGTAACAATAGCATAGAAGAAAGGTATAGGAAATCATGAAATTTCCGGAGAATTGGTGCATTTCAAGCATTTTTATTGTCGGTTCATACTCGATACAGAATAAAAAATACACTCATTACACCGAATTTCCGCAGATTTAATTGACGGGTCATAAATTTATATGCAATTAAAAATCATGTTGTGTTGTGTTGTTTTTTTCGTTAGATGCACCGAAAGGTTTATAAATGTTTCTATATATATATAGCTTTCGAAAGCTTTATAAAGGGAGTGTTTATAATAGCTTTTTCTATACTAATATATGGGTGGCGCTTATGGCAGCAACATGTCCTGAATGTGGAAGTACAAGTTTTTCAAGAGACGACGGAAGAGGAGAGCTTACGTGTCGTAAATGTGGCAGGATTATTGAGCAGGATGAGATTGATACGACGCCCGAATGGCGGGCTTTTGATGCACATCAGCAGGCTGCGAGGACAAGGACCGGTGCTCCTTTGACGTTTACCAAGCATGATAAGGGTATTTCTACTGAGATCGGCAAAGGTGTCGGTGAACTATATAAAGTGCCCATTAAGAAGAGGGCGCAGTATTACAGGTTGAGGAAATGGAACAAGAGGCTTACCAAGTCTAAGGACAGAAATTTATCATATTCTCTCTCAGAACTTGCGAGGCAGGTATCTTATCTCGGTCTTCCGAAAGCTGTCCACGAGGAAGTTGGGCGGCTTTATGAGAAGGCGGTTACAAAGGGGCTTGTGCGCGGGCGGTCTATGGAGTCTATCATCACGGCTATTATTTATGCTGTTGCACGCGAGCAGGGTTCACCAAGGACTTTGTCTGAACTTGCGGCTGCTTCGGGTATTGAGAAGCGCGAGATTGGGCGCGCATACAGGTATGTTGCAAGGGAACTCGGCATAAGAATACTGCCTGCAACATCTGAGGAATACCTACCCAGGTTTGCATCACTTCTCGGGCTTTCCGGCAAGGTGCAGGCAAGAGCAAAGGAGATTCTGAAGAATGCGCTGGATGAAGAAGTTACATCCGGCAAGGGTCCGACCGGTGTCGCTGCTGCAGGATTGTATATTGCAGCTGTTCTTGAGGGCGAGAAGAGAACCCAGAGAGATATTGCAGATGTTGTTGGTGTCACTGAAGTAACTATCAGGAACAGGTATAAGGATCTTGTGGAGAAGCTCGGTATTGAAGAGGAAGTTGAGCGCAAGGCACAGGAGAATGAGAAGTTACGGAAGAAGGAAGAGATTCAGTAGTCTCTTGTTTTTGATTAGGACATTGAGATAACTGTATCATATATCAAAGAAAGTTATGATTCCAGTAGTTCTTCATTTTATCGGGATTCTGAAAGTATTGCATTAACCTTCGTTGAGTTTGCCAATTATTGGTGCAATTGTGCCAATTTATGTTGTAGCTGCTGTTTTAGTATATGTTTTCTTGTAATTGTGCGCAGAATTTTCATGCCTACATCAACTGCATGATGCCGTTGGTGCTTACAAGAGTGTTGATTGTTGCAAGTTCCAGAGCAAGATCGAGGTTGTCTGATGTTCTTTTGTATTCTACTGATACGAGGACATCGGTGATGCCGGCTTTTTTTAGAATGTTCTTTATTATCTTTTGAGAGTTTGAGATCAGTATCTCTGTGTCTGTGAATGAATTCTCCCTGAAGCCGTTGCTGAATGTCATGCCGAGAAATTTTACGCCTGTGAGGCGTGTCCCGGGGGCCATTGAGATCTTGATGCATTTTTTGGGGTCCTGACCGTCTGCGGCGTGACTTACTGTTGATTCGATTATTGATGCTTCTCTTGCCCGGATGTCTGTTATCTGCATGAGTCTCATTGATTCTTTTATTGACTGTAAGTTTTTCCTTGG
>DAOVYR010000177.1 GCA_030635525.1 Candidatus Nanohalarchaeota archaeon
ATTAATGTATTCTGGTCTCTATCTCGTAGGGTATTTTTGCGCAAGGCACAACCAAGAGCGTTGCCGTTATCGTTTAGTGATTTTCAGTCAACATGTTAAAAACAGCAACAGTACATATAATTCTCAATAGCAACACAATTCACTAAGAAGTAGTTACAAAACGAAAGGTTTATAAAGATCAGAATACATAATGGTGGTATGAATTATACATATAATCTAGGTGGGAAATCATACGGCTTTATTCCTGATGATATTTCAAAAAAAATTGAAGAAGAAGAAACTACAATACGTAAACTTGTGGAGACACCAAATCAGTTAAACCTTACATTAACTAATAGGTATAACATAGAAGTTGATGAAAAATTAACTGATATTGCTAAACAAGCTGGACAATATGGCATAAATTTCACGTTACCAACAACCTATCCTGACGGAACTAATGAAGATGCTGCTATTGAATTAGGGGCTATTGCTAATCAAGCCTCTCTATTATTTGAAATTCCTGAACCGAATAAGACATTTTGTGGAGAAATTGTTTACAAAGCCGAAAAAGGCGAGTATAATTTTCTAGAATAAACAACCAAAACGCCAAATACATTTCAGATAAAACAGCAACAAACCCCTAAACCTTCTGGATCATCCGGACCTCAACAGTCCTGACAGGATAAATCTTCTTCACATTATTGCTGATAATCTTCTGCATCTTCGTAGAATTAACATCCTCAACCATCTGCTCAGTAGCCCTTGCACTCACATACGTCTTGATCCCTGAAGAAACCGCATTACGGATATCACACTTCACAGAAGAATTGACCCTTCTCCTGGTAACAGTAAGACTCTTGATCCTGAACCGTGAATCATCCTTCAACTTAACATCATCAACAGAATCAACCCTCGAAGACCATCTCCTGATAGTCCTCAAAATCTGGTCCCGAAGCATCTCTTGACCGACATACTCAGTATGTGCCTCAGTCCCCTTGACATCCTTGATTCTCAACTTAACCTTAATCTTAAAATCCCTGAAATTACCTGTAAACTCACTCAAAGGAAGAACAATAACCCTTCCGATAAGAACATTTTCTTTCAAAGCAAGAGTATCGGCAATCTGTTTGCCTCCAAGAAAATCCGGAGCCATAACAGCATACCACTTCTTCTTGGACCAGCTGTCCCTCTTCATCTTGCTTGCTTTTCTATCTGTCGTCTGTGTTGTCTGTCTAACGATAAAAACACCTTTTTTTTTATGTAACTATAAACAAAAACTCCAAGAACTTGGAATTATAATCATATGTTGCGCATAAGCACAAACATATCAAGGTTTACTGACTAAATATTAAAGATTAATTTTATAAATGTTCTCACACTTCAAAGAAATTTCTCGAAAAGTTCAACAAACCTCATCTCAGACCCTTTTGGAATCCTCCCTCCCGCAGCACCGCTATGCCCCCCTCCATAAGCCCCGCATCCAATCTCCGCTGCAACCTTATGAACGGCATCCCCCAGATCCACACCCTTCGACTTGGCCCTAAGAGAAACCTTAACCCATTTCCCCCCCTTCACACCTCCAAACCCCACACAGACATTCGTCTTAATCTCCCTTTTCAAAAGAATAGAAATCACAGTACCGATAACATTCTCACCAATATTTGAGCCCCCCATAACATAAGTCGCCTTATCGGTAACAACAAAACTCTTTCGCATCCTTCTGGCAGAGGACACCGCTTTAGCAATCTTTTTGCGATACTCCAAAAGAACATCCTCAGAGCCCTCGCATGTCCCAAGACACATCTTAACCCCCAAAAGAGGCTTTTCCAGTCTTCCGCATGCATTAAGCACACTCGAAAACTCCATGACATCATAATCATTCTTCAGTTTATAGATAGTACCTATAAGCTCATCAGCCCTGCCCCCAGAGGCCACATACTCAACAACAAGCAAAGTAGAAAGCTTCTTCTCCTCATCAGCCGTCAGGTCACACAACTTCCTCCACTTCCCCTTCTTATCCACAACCGTGATACCGATCTCAGAAAGAAACTGCACCGCGCCCGACTCATTTCCCGAAACATTCTCAATAAACGGCTCAGTGCAATACTCAATCGCCTTGTGGACAGGTCTCGTATATCTGCCAAAAAGCTTCAGCCCCTTCTCACACCTGATAGCCCCTGCATATTCAGCATCTTCTAAAAGAAGCAGGTTCACACCACAAAACGCACCCCTGGGGCACTGCATATCCCCTGCAGCCCCCACAATCGCAAGGTCAATCAGCATCTTCGACTGTGCCGACAGGCTCCTTGCAAGCACATAAGCAACCCCCGCGCCGCTAATCTCAGTGGCCCCGTCAATCCCTGCATTATGCGGGTTAAGATGAAATAATTTGTCCCACCTGCACATCTCCGGCGGATGATGATCCACCACCGCCACAGGAACCCGGATATTCTCTTTAATCAGGCTCAACTGCCCCGAACCGACATCCACAAATATCAACATAGAATTATTCTCACGCGAAAGCTCAGCAATTTCATCCTTCCCAAGCTGCTTCACAAAAGAGATCTCAAAATCCTTTGAAAGATACTCAAGCGTCTTATAAATAATCGCCCCTGCGCAAATCCCGTCAGCATCAAAATGACTCACAACCTTGATATGCCCTTTCTCCTTTTCAATAGCTCGCGCCACATACGCCGCCATATCCGCAAGCGCCTGCACCTTCCTTTTAGCATCCATCGAACTCAAATAAACACCTGACAACTACCTTTTTGCATCATCTCCCAGAAACAAGTAACACTGTACATGCATCTATTATATATCGACATATTTATATTTAGTCACTGCCACGTCAATATCTAAAAAACAGAAAATGCACCAAAACAAACAAAATATCAATAGCAATAAACACAAAAAAATAAGTATGAACTCTATGCTCCAGGCTAACCAACATACTGTTCACAAAATCCAAACCAGACTACTGCACAAGCAATTTAGCCCTATCTCTGTTATAAAACCAGTCCGCAGGCAATACCTTCGTCTTCTTATAATACTTCGCAAGCCTTCTGATTTTCGACTCAGTCTGCAAAAGCCCGCGCATACTGTGAACATCCTTCTTATTATTCTTCATATGGGCACTCACATTCACAGCTGTCTTAATAAGATTCAGCATATCCTCAGGCAGCTTTGAATCAAGCTTATTCTTCTTAAGAATATCAACAACACTCACGCCGCAA
>DAOVYR010000190.1 GCA_030635525.1 Candidatus Nanohalarchaeota archaeon
CGCATACTGTGAACATCCTTCTTATTATTCTTCATATGGGCACTCACATTCACAGCTGTCTTAATAAGATTCAGCATATCCTCAGGCAGCTTTGAATCAAGCTTATTCTTCTTAAGAATATCAACAACACTCACGCCGCAAATAAGCTTCACAGAAGGAATACCATACTGATCCCGAAGAATCGTACCGATCATAGCAGGAGAACACTCCTGTTTCCTGAGCTTGACAACAAGCATCTCAACTTCATCTTTCTTATACTCAACCCACGTCGGGGCTTCCTTGACAACCGGCTTATGGGAACCGGATGTTCCTCGCTTGCGCGAAAACATTCTCGCCATAACATACACCTCTTTTTATATTTTAGTTCATGGGAGATTCAATGCGAAAAAAAACGCAAGCGCTCCCGATCTGGGCCCGCAAAGGTGCACAGAGGCACTCCCAAGCCGACCCAGTCATCGTAAATAACATCAAACGATAATTATTCAAAAAGATAATACACCGCAACCTTTAAAAACATACCCTGCTTTCCCCCCAAATATATATTATTCCGAACCAAAACACACATTCATGCACTCGACACTGCGCATCACCCAGAACTGCAACCTGAACTGCCTCCACTGCTACAGCCATTCCCCCCAAAAAACAAAAGACCTTCCAACACAAAAAATAAAATCAATAATCGACATCCTCACAAAAAACAACATCACCCACATAACAATCTCCGGCGGCGAACCCTTCACAAGACACGACGCAACAGAACTCATCTCCTACTCCGCAAAAAAAACAAAAACAGGCATAGTCACAAACGCCACACTGATAGACAAGGCCACAGCAAAAAAACTATCCGAAATCAACCTGACCCGCCTCATGATAAGCCTCGACGGCACAGAAAGCCACCACAACCGCCTCCGCGCCGAAAACTCATATGCAAAAGCCCGGGAAGGCATCCGAAACTGCCAAAACAACCGCGTCCCAATAGGCATCTCAACAACCCTCACAACAATCAACCACAACCATCTGGCAGGCATCCACAATTATCTAAAAGAAAACAACATCCCACGCTGGATAATCCAGACCCTGAAACCGCAGGGAATGGCAAGACACACAAATCTCCACCTGACCCCTAAGCAGCAGAACACCGCCCTAAAAACCATAAACCACCTCCAATCAACAGAACCGGACATAAAGATCTCCATATTCAACTGCGAACAAAACTGCTCCGCAGGCACAAAAACAATATCCGTAAGCCCGAATGGCGACGTAACCCCCTGCGCATTCATGCCCGGTGCAATCTGTGCAAACATCCTCGAAGACCCCTGGGACAAAATAACCGCAAAAATAAAAGAATACCAAAAAAGAGGCATCACATGTTTTCAAAACTAATGGATCTGTTAGTAGACAACCTGATCCTCAACAAAAAACCAGCAAAAACAGCGCACAGGATAAACTACAACAACCCGCTGATCTGCAGTGACCGCCCGGGAAAAACACACACTGAGTACGCAAAACACATAACAAAAAAAATCACGAAACCCGGCAGCACCGCAATCCGCATGCCCAAACTCATCCATGATCTCACCCAAAAAAGCACCCATACAACAGTCATCATCGCCCTCCTCCTGACAACATCCTTCTCATTCATCTTCTTTCGCCACCAGTTCTTCATACTGGCATTCATAATGATAGGCGCAATATCAAGAATGACGCAAAAATACTTCCCCCTCCTCATCGGCATCGACTTCTGCCTCTTTTTTGCGATTCTGGTATCAATAGCCTACGGCCCGACTATCGGCATGCTCACAGGAATAATATCATCAACAATAGGCTCATTCCTAAGGCAGATAGAACGGGCAGAATACTACTTCACCCCCATCTACGGCTTCATCCCCGTCTGGATAATAATGTCCCTCTCAATCATCCCCCAGGTATCCATCCTCCTCACAGGAATGATCTGCGTAGCGACATACATAATTGCGCGCTTCATCATGATATCAATAACCTTCAACATCTGCATAGCAAACCAGGTCACATACATCGCAACCACCCTGGTATTCAACTACTGGCTATTTTCAACAGCAGCACCCCACCTCATAACCCTCATGATGTAAATCAAAAACATACCCCTGCCCACAACACATACTTAAAAATTCCCAATCATTTAATAAAACATGCCCCGTACCCCGACATCCAGACTAAACAACCTTAAAGCAGACCTGAAACAGATGCGCTCAGTCCTCATCGCCTACTCCGGCGGAACCGACAGCGTCTTCCTCGCAAAAACCGCCCGCGACACATTAAAAGACAACGCAACAGCAATCACCGCCGCATCACCCATGTATCCCCAAAAAGAACTAAAAGAAGCAAAACAACTCGCAAAAAAAATAGGCATAAGACACATCATAATAGACACAGGAAAAACACAGCTGTCATCCATAAAAAAGAACACAGAAAACAGATGCTATGACTGCAAAAAAGAGCTGTTCAAAAAACTAAAAGAGATAGCCTCAAAAAACAACATCCCCTATGTCCTCGACGCAACAAACCTCGACGACCTGACCGACTACAGGCCCGGCATAAAAGCCCTCAGGGAACTCAACATAAAAAGCCCCCTCGTTGATGCAAAACTAACAAAAAAAGACATAAGGCATCTCTCAAAAAACATGGGCCTTGACACATGGGACAAGCCATCTTCAGCCTGCCTGGCATCAAGAATCCCCTACGGCACACAGATAACCAAAAAACACTTAGAACAGATAGAAAAATCAGAAAACATAATAAAGAAACTAGGTATAAAACAACTGCGAATAAGACACCACGGCACCACAGCAATTATAGAGACACCCAAAAAAGACATCCCCATACTCCTAAAACACTCAAAAAAAATAACCTGGAAACTCAAGCAACTCGGCTTCACATACATCACAATAGACCTTGAAGGCTACAGGCAGGGAAGCTTAAACGAGGTTTTAAAAAATGAAACAGATGCTAAACGACTTTAAGCAGGGAAAAA
>DAOVYR010000106.1 GCA_030635525.1 Candidatus Nanohalarchaeota archaeon
AGCAGGCCTATTAATAGACAAATATATCCTCCACACATCAATACTCCCCCCGCAATCCTTCCCATTCCACCTGAGAATCCTAACAGCACTACCATTCTTCATCATCTCCCTCATCTTAGCCATATCCTCCCATAAGACCATCTTTGGCGAACAAAGAAAAGAACTACAGGTCATAAAAACAGGCGCATTTTCAATCGTCCGCCACCCCCTCTATCTAAGCGCCATATTACTATATTCTGGATTCATCATAACCTCTTTATCCACAATCGCATTCAGCATATGGCTAATCATCCTCATATTCTACCACTTCATCTCACGATATGAAGAAAAGATACTAATTGACAAACTAGGCCCAAAATACAAACAATACATGAACGAAGTCCCGATGTTCATACCAGGACCATACAAGAAAAAAATACGGAGGCAATAAAATGTACAGATACGAAATCATCAGAATTGAAATGAAAGGATTCATAAGCAAAAGACCAAAAGAAGATTACCGGGAAATCATCAAAGAAAAAGCAAAAGAAGGGTGGCGCCTAAAACAGCTCTTCGCCCCCGCCATACAAGATACAGGCGCAGCATCATTCATAGACATAATATTCGAAAAATCCGAGTAAACCCTGGAATCAGACACATTACCCCCCAAAACACATACCACACGCCAAAAATCATTAGAATTCACCCATTTACCCGAAAAACAACAGTAACCTTTAAATAGATAAACACCAATCAATCGTAAGCACATAAATAAAAACCTAGTTTTTATTTTATGTGAACACAAGGAGGAATAAACCATGAGAGATTCGAACCAGGGCGGTTTCAAAAGAAATTTTGGACCACGCGAAATGCATAAAGCAACTTGCGCAGACTGTGGCGGAGAATGTGAAGTCCCATTCAAACCCCATGAAGGCAAGCCGGTTTACTGCAGAGAATGTTATGCTAAACATAGAAAATACTAATATCAACTATAATTAGTTTATATCGTTCTAATAACTTTTTTCTTTATAGTTAACGCCGAAAGGCGTTAACCGTTATATATACAACAAATTCAACACACTAAATAGTTATAACTTTCTGACCAAAAAAACAAATCAAAGAAAAAAACCAACTAAAACATATCAATCCCAAGCCCCACAACATCCTTCTGCGGAACTTCTTCATGACACTTGACCTCATCAAACATATCCTCAACAGAATGCTTAACCCCGGTAACAACAACCATAACCCCGAGTGGCGCCTTCAGACTATTCACAACAGACGCACCCCATATGATCTTCGCATCAGGCGAAAGATTCTTCCGGATCATATTAACAATATCCTGCGACTCCTTAAGCGTAAGATCAGGTCCCCCGGTAACATTGATGAGCGCACCGGTAGCATCCTGAATATCAACAGCAAGCAGCGGATTAGTAAGCGCATTATACACCGCCTTCTCAACCCTCTGGTGAGAATCATCAAACCCGACACCAATCATCGACAGCCCGCCATCAGACATAACAGACCTCACATCTGCAAAATCAAGATTAATAAGACCGGGCTTCGTAATAAGCTCAGTAATCCCCTTCATAGCCCCCACAAGAATCTCATCCGCAACCCTGAACGCCTGGTCAATAGGCACATCAGGCACCATCTCAAGCAGCTTCTCATTAGGTATAATAATAAGCGTATCAACCAGCTTCGAAAGCTTCAAAAGCCCTGTGCGCGCATTAAAAAGCCTGTTATCACCCTCCATATCAAACGGCAAAGTAACAATAGCAATCGTAAGCGCCCCGATCGACTTCGAAATCTCAGCAACTACAGGAACAGTCCCCGTACCGGTCCCGCCGCCAAGCCCGCATGTGATAAACACCATATTCGACTTACCAATCACCTTACGGATCTCCATCTTCGACTCACGCGCAGACTCCTCGCCAAGCTTCGGATCAGACCCCGCACCAAGCCCCCGGGTAACCTCCTCACCAATCAGCACTTTCTCATCAGCATAACTCTCAAGAAGGTCCTGCGCATCAGTATTAATCGCAATACTCTTGGTACCTTCAATACCAATCTGGTGCAGCCGGTTCAAAGTATTGTTGCCGGCACCGCCGCACCCGATAATCGTAATATCAACAAACTTCTTCTCAATAAGCTTCTTCAACTCAGAATCAATACTATGACGCTTCGAAGCAGGTGCACTTTTCTTCACCGTCTGATCTTCTCTTTCAAGAACCGCACGTACAATATCATCCATATATACCACTTGCCAACAATAGCACAGAAACCTTTAAATCTATTTAGTTAATGAACTGCTTATTCTCAATCTTAGTCGGCAGATATTCCTTAGCTGTAAACTCAATAGACTTCGCAACAAGAGAATCCTGCTCAACCTTATACCCGAACTGCTTCATAGCAGCAAACTCATTCTTCCATCCCTTCGACTTAAACCAGTCATAGGCCTCGATTTCCTTGAGCCTCTTATAATCAACATCCTTAAGCTTGATATATGCACTCCTCGGAATATCAAACTGTTTGACATCACTCGTGGAAAACCCAAGATACTGCGCTTTGGGCGCCCCCGCCTTCTCAGAAAAGAACGCAAGATTAATACTGCCCTGCTTATACACAGAATAAATATAATACCCCCACGGGTCCATATCAGTAAAGATATAGATAGGTATATTCAACTCCTTCTGCATCCTGTGAAGAAGTCTTCTCTCAGCCCTCGCAGGCTGCCCCTTACCCGTCATTATCATGCAATTAGCATCCTTCCAGTACTTCCCCTGATTCAGAAGATTCCACACAGCAAACTTCTCGACAACAAGAATAAAATCAGCACTGCACTCCTTGATCTTAAACGTATTCTCCTCAACACTCGGAGGCACAGCCCCGCCGGCAGAACCCATCTTCGAAAAATCAAGCGTATCACCGGTCTGGTCAAGAACAACCATAGGACCTGCAAGAACACCCTTAGGCGTCGCAATAAGCTTCAGCTCCTCACGCAGCGCATCAACCATAACCTCAACATCCTCAATCAAAGGATCCGACTCATCCTGCGTATCAAACGTATTCTCCTTCGACCCCGGGATACTATGCTTAAGCGTATAATACAACTGCCTGATACTCAGCGCCGGCTTCTGCTGTTCAAGCAGCCACTTAATCTGCTTTGCGACAAGCAGAGTCTGCATGAACTTCTTCGCCTGGTTAAGATTAATATAATTCCGATTCTGCCTCTTATCCCCAAGCCTGATCAGGCCCTGGTCCTCATCAAAATACACATTATTTAGATTCCGCGTAAGTATAGACAGAGACGGATTCTTCTTAAGCTCAATATCCGCCAAAACATCATTACCAAGCGCCTCCAGCCTCAAGGCAATCTCCTTACCGCTTTGCGCATCTGTCTTCATCATATCCTTCACTCTCCGTCCTCTTTCTCAGAAAGACTCTCACCATTTTCACTATTATCCTCATCAGGTATCTCATTATCAACTTCTTTCTGCGCCTCATTCTCAGCATCTTCCGGCTCTACCACAAGAACCATAGTCTTAAGCTTCTCCTCAATAAGCTCAGTCATCTGAGCTGCAATCTTCTCCTCATCCTTGCCGGTAAGTTCATGCAGCGCAACTGCAAGCTCGCCCACATACCGATGAAAGATAGCCTTCCTCTCCTCAGCCTCATTAGCCCGCCTCTTGCGCGAAAGATACACACCCATCCGCCTCGCAGCCTCCTGTATGGCAAGCTTGATCTCCTTGATGATAACAGGATAAGAAGCAATCGCCTCCTTCCCCTCTGAAGTATAAGGCACCCACACAGACGCAAAATGAATAGTGATAGCCACAGGCCCGACAGGCAGCGACCCGCCGCTCTGGCTAAGCTTATAACGCCTCCAGTCCGTCTGGATCACAGACTTAGTGATAGCGCACGCAGACTGCTCATAAAGCAGCGGCACCTTATTGGCATACCTCATCAGATGCACCGACCCTTCCTGATCAAGATTACCGCCGTAAGCAATACCAACCTCAACAAGAAAAGGATTCCCGGAATACACAGCAGCAGACCTGGAGACAGCAGTCACAAACTCAGGCGCAAGCTCCTTCTTCAGGCCTTCCTCAATCGGCTTTGCAGTAATCGGCGACAGGCAATCCGTCGGTGGATTCTGGAGTCTCGCCTTCTGCATCTGATCATGAAGCGCCTCAGCCTCATCACGCGTAAGCGAAGTAGTCGAGACTTTCGGATCAATATTAGCAAGAACGCAAAGCTCTTTCGCCTTCTCAGAACTTATCCTTGAAAACTCAGCAGCAAGAAACCCGCTGATAATCCTCGCCTTCGAATTCTTCATCATCCGAAGAAGAGTACCAAGCTCAATCCCGGACGCATGCGGCTTAATCTCCCTCGGCTCCTTCGGCAACTCCTCAACAACCCTCGGGAACTCAAACTTCTCGCCATCAGGATCCACAAACACGATCTTTGCAAACGGATTCATGATTGCAGTCTCCTGTATATACTCATAAATCGACTGCTTTCCCTTCACATACCTGCCCTTCACATTCAGCTCAAGCCTCGTGCCATGACCGGAACCATACACAGTATCCTCTGCTTGAATCTGCGGCTCATTAGTCTGTATATCCACATGCAGCTCATAAATATGCGTCTTACCGTCATTGATTCTCGAATAAATCTTTGCAGACTTGCCGGTCGTCAACTGCCCGTAAAGCACCGCAGCAGAAATACCAATACCCTGCTGACCCCGGCTTTGGCGCAGCCGGTGAAACTTAGACCCGTAAAGCAACTTCCCAAAAATCTTAGGGATATTCGCTTTCACAATCCCTGGCCCGTTATCCTCAATAATAACCTTAAACTTGTTATCCCCATTCGCCTTCTTCTGTAACTCAATATAAATATCAGGCAAAATCCGCGCCTCTTCACACGCATCAAGCGAATTGTCCAC
>DAOVYR010000113.1 GCA_030635525.1 Candidatus Nanohalarchaeota archaeon
TTACCTTGAATATAAGGATATTTAACCTTTTTTATTGTTGGATATATAGTCAAAGACACAACTTTTTAGACTAATGTCTTTGCCACATAGTTAACGCCTGTTGGTTTATTGCTTCAATTTGTCCAGTTAGTAACGGCGTGAACTATACTTTATACGCGATGATACAGAGATTTTGCGATTTTCTGCCAGTTTTTCCTAAACACATATAAAGATTTGTATTAAATGTTTAGCTAACTGATTCTTAGAGTCATTGATACTATAAAGGGATATAATACTATAAGGGATAATGGGTGGTAAATATAGAAACGCTAAAAACAGGAACAACAACAGTAGCTATGGTTTGCAGAGACGGGGTGGTCCTCGCTGCTGATCAGAAAGCGACAATGGGGCATCTGGTTGCGTCAAAAGATACGCAGAAAGTATTTGAAGTATCCCCTAAAATTTGCATGACTATAGCAGGCAGTGCAGGCGACGGGCAGGCTATGGCGCGGCTACTGAGAGCAGAGTTAACGCTTTATGAACTACAGGAAAAGAAAATGACAGTAAAAGCCGGTGCTACACTATTATCCAATATATTGAGAGGAGCATACAAATCATTTATTCCTGAATACGTCCAGCTAGTGCTTGGAGGATATGATGCAACGGGGCCACAATTGTTTTCAGTTGATGCTGCAGGCGGATTATCACCGGAAGATGAATATGCATTCAGCGGTTCCGGTTCAGTCATTGCTCTTGGTGTTCTGGAAGACGGGTATAAAAAGGGCATGTCGACAGAAGAGGGAGTAAACCTGCTTTTGCGCTGTATTAAAGCTGCAAGAGAACGAGATGTATTCACTGGCGGCAAATTGATGCATGTTGCGGTTGTAACCAAAGACGGTATCAAATGGATTACAGAGAAAGAGATAAAAGAGATTATTGCAAAACTAGGATAGACCTTGTTGGCGTTTTTTTGAATGTTACTGATATTTCCAGAATGTTAACAACTGCGAAATGATTTTGCGGACGTTAATCATGCAAAAATATTGAAACTTTCGTATAGAAATCTATATTTGAAAACAAGTTATTGAAACAGATTGTTCATTTTATGGAACAGATTATTTATATACTAAAACTTATAGCGATGTGATAAACATGGAATTAGAAGATGTGAAATCGCGCCTGCCGAAGACCGCGATGATTACAAAGACACTATTTGAAGGTTCTGATATTGTTTTTTATACAAAGAACAAGGATTTTTTTGTCAATGGCAGCTCGGATATCAAGGCGCTTGTTTCTGAAATCAGGAAGAGGATTAATCTGCGGCCTGATCAGTCTATTACGCTTGATGAAGATGAGGCAAGGGAGAAAATCAGAAGTATTGTGCCAAAAGAGGCCGAAATCCAGGATATTTTGTTCGAGCCGGAGTTTGGAAAAGTAGTTATACTTGCACAGAAACCAGGAATTGTGATTGGAAAGACTGGTGGCACGCTTAGGGAGATTAAGAAGGAGACTTTCTGGAACCCGGAAATCCAGAGAATGCCCGGATTTCGCTCCAGGATAGTGAATAAGGCACGCGAGATTGTACATGAAGAAGCGAAATACAGGCAGCAGTTTCTGAATAAGATTGGCCAGAAGATACAATTGAAAAAGGGTTCCAAAGAAGGATGGGTCCGATTCTCTGCGCTTGGCAGTTTCGGGGAGGTTGGAAGATCGTGTATTTTCCTGCAGACCAAAGAGTCCAAGGTATTGCTTGACTGCGGCGTGAATACGGGCTCCAACGAGACGAACCCGTTTATTGATGCGCCGGAGTTCGATCTTGAGTCACTTGACGCAGTCATTATTTCACATGCGCATCTTGATCACTCAGGGTTTGCGCCGTATCTTTATGAATACGGGTACAAGGGACCACTTTATACTACGCTTCCAACGAGAGATGTCATGACGCTTCTGCAGCTTGATTTCATTGATGTTTTGCAGAGAGAGACAGGCAAAGCACCATATACTTCATCAGGCATTAAAAATGCAATAAAACATTCAATTACTCTTGATTATAATGAGGTGTGTGATATCACGCCGGATATGAGACTTACATTCCAGAATGCAGGCCATATTCTGGGTTCCGCACTCACGCATATTCATATTGGTGAGGGACTGCATAACCTTTTGTATACTGCGGATCTTAAGTTCGGGTCGACAAAACTGCTTGAGCCTGCGTATACGGGTTTTTCGAGAATTGAGTCCATGATTCTTGAATCTACTTACGGTGCCCCGAAGGACATCATACCTTCAAAAAGGGAAGCTGATATGAATCTTATGGAGGTCATCAAGAGGACTATCAACAGGAAAGGCAAGGTGATCATACCTGCTTTTGCTGTCGGGCGTGCACAGGAAGTGATGGTTGTGCTTGCTGAGGAGTACAGCCGCGGTGAGCTTGAGGTACCGGTTTATCTTGACGGGATGATATGGAATGCTACGGCGATACATACAACATATCCTGAGTTTTTATCGAGGAGACTACAGAAGCAGATATTTCACCAGGATAATAACCCTTTTTCGTCTGAAGTGTTCAAGAGGGTCGCATCTATGAACGAGAGAAAGTCGGTTATCGAAAATAATGAGCCGTGTGTGATTCTTACGACATCAGGTATGATTACCGGGGGGCCTATCATGGAGTATCTGAAGTGCCTTGCACACGATAAGAAAAATACGCTTGTGTTTATTGGCTATCAGGCTGAAGGGACTATGGGCTCAAGGATACAGAAGGGATGGAGAGATATCCCGATGACAGAAAATGACGGCAACAAGCAGATGCTTAAAATTGAGGCAGAGGTCCAGACTGTCGAGGGCTTTTCAGGGCATTCTGACAGGAACCAGTTGATTAACTTTGTTGCAAAGCTGAGATCAAAGCCGGACAGGATATTTTTGAATCACGGGGAGCGCAGCAAGTCTGTTAACCTTGCGTCAACTCTTCACAGGATGTTCAAGGTAGAGACTAGTGTTCCGTCTAATCTGGATGCTGTGAGATTGAAGTAGGGCAATGTGTTCTTTTTTTCAATTTCTATGATGTTGTTTAGAGTTAATTCTGCAAATCTATAAAAGAGTTTGATATGTATATTGCTTTATGGGTTTTTTTGATAAAGTTAAAGGGATGCTTGAGGATTTCAAGAGAGAGACGCGCAGGAAAGAAGAGGATAAACTGCCGCATGAGAATGTCCCACTCAGGTACAAAGAGGTTCCTGACTGGCTTGACTCGGTATCCAAACCGTTTCTGGAAGATGTTAATGCACACTTGTCAGAAGTGATGGAGTCTTTGGAAAGTGAGAGGTTGCAGCTTGAGAAAGATATTAGCGGTCTTGCAAGTGCAAAGATAGAGGAATTGCGGGACAAGAGGATGGAACGCGCTGTTGTAAACAACCGTAAGGCGCTTCTGAGCAGGCTCAACATGTTTTGCAATACTGCCCGGTTCCCGAAAGACACAGGAGTCACAGAATCATCCGATTCCCTTTACAGTGTAAAAAAGCAGATGAACAGTCTTATGAGTGATACAGCGAAAAATTTCTATTTTGTAAGCAGTGGCATACCTTCTCATTCGGAAGATGTAAAGAAAGAATTGTTTGAGATGAGTAAGATTATCGATAGTGCCATAAAGTATCTCGAGCCATTGAAGGGGAAAATAAAGTCAATAGATGATTCCTGCAGGATTATTGAAGAGATAGATAGTTTATTCCAGAAAAAGAAAGAAACAAATGATAGCATACTGTCCGGCAACAAAAAATTGAAAGAACTTACCGGATCTGAAAAAATCCTTGAGAAGAAACTAAAGGATATTGAGAAAGGATCAGATATCAAAGCATTAAACGACATGAATGAGAGACACGAGAAAATCACCAGTGAAATCAATGCTGTCAGGAGCAGGATTGTCCAGGCGGTGTCCCCTGTCAACCGCGCGCTTCGCAAGTATAGCCGGGTTGCGCAGCTTGGTGGGAAGGATGAGGATCACCTGCTTGAACTTTATATTGAGGATCCTGTTGCCGCTGTAAGAATGGATGATGGGATGAAATTATTTGGAAAAATTATAGGCGATGTTGAGATGCATGTCAGCAGGGGTTCGATAACTTTGAAGGATAAACTGAAGGCAAAGACCATTGGCGCAATATCGAGACTGAGAAAGGACAATGAGTTGAGTGATTTGAAGGAGAAACTGTTGAGTTTGGACAGAAAGGAAAAAGCGCTGAGAGCTAAAATTGAGTCAGACAAGACAATGAAGGAGAAGGGAGAACTTGAGCGCAAGCGTGCTAAATTGTCTTCTGATATTGTGTCTGCGCAGTCAGATGTTTCTGAAAAAGAGAGAAGTATCGGGTCTATGGATCAGGACCTTAAGAGCAGGATGAAGACGCTTGAGGGAAAGCTTAGTGGCGTCGGCAATTACAAGGTTAAGATTGTAGTTAGCGCCGTTACTAAATAGACAAATTTGACAAATAATCAAGAGGTGCTAATCTATCCGGGTGAATCTTCGATTCACTGGATTTTCGAAATGTTCACCCATTTCGAATTTCGAAAATTGGAAATTTGGTACAAATTTTCAAAATTTCGCAAATCGTTCCGATTTCCTATATCGCCAAAAACGCATGCGTTTTTGCGACCATAAAATTCCCGTGGAATTTTAATGGTTGCGAAATTAGGAATTGGGTAGCAATTCCGCAATCCTAAAA
>DAOVYR010000036.1 GCA_030635525.1 Candidatus Nanohalarchaeota archaeon
CTAAGCATCCTCAGCTACAGCCTAGCCAGAGAACAAAAAGCAAAACCCTGGAAAGTCATTGGAGAGCACCTGATAATCGCACTAATAGTCATAATCCTGACACATTACGCCGGCGACTGGATATCAAAAGCATTCACTTAGCCCTAATCAACCCTCTCAACCACATTCACAGAATGATCCCCTATCCTCTCAAGATTATGCAACACATCAGTAAAAATAATCCCTGCCGCCGGGTTGCATATATTCCTCCTAAGCCGCACAATATGATTATGCTCAAACTCCTTATCATTCCTATCAATAACATTCTCAAGATCCCTGACCTTCTTAACCTTCTTCAAATCCCCTTTCTTAACCGCCCCGACAGCAGTCTGGTAAATCAAGATAGAATTCCCAAACATCTCCAAAAGCTCCGCACGCGCCTTCCTCGAAAAAGTCACACGCTCATTCTCCATCTCCTCAGCAGCCTCAACCAGGTTAATCGCATGATCCGCAACCCTCTCAAAATCAGTAATATTATGCTCAAGCGCAGAAAGGCGCCGCGCATCCTTCTTCGTCAACTGCCCCTGCGAAAGCTTCACAGAATAAGTACCTATCGCCTGGAACAATCCATCAACAACATCCTCATGCTTATAGACCCTCTGCACAAGCCCCTTCTCATCATCCAAAAGCACCTTTTTCGAATCGCGAAGCATAACAAGCGAAATCCTGGCCATCCTCATAACCTCCTTCTCCACACAGTCAAGAGCGACTGAAGGCATCCGAAGATAATTATTATCAAGATACTTAACCCCGCCATCTACAACAATCTCTTTCCCCGGAACGATTTTTTTAACCATGAATATAAAAACCGGTATAAAGAAGAGGAATACAAACGTACTCGTCACATTGAAAATCGTATGCGCATTAGCAATCTGTCTCGGCACATCTGCCCCTATAGACGAAACCCCCTGCGTAAAAAGCGAGATGAACGGCAAGAAAAGCAACACACCGGCTACATTAAACAACACATGAAGAACAGCAGCCCTTTTCGCTGACTTCGTGGCACCGTACGACGCCAAAAAAGCAGTGATGCATGTACCGATATTCGCACCCATTATAAGAGGTATAGCCGCTGAAAGATCGATCACCCCCTCCTGCGCCATCGCAATGACAACAGCCGTCGTTGCACTCGAACTCTGTATGATACCGGTAAATATAGCACTTGCAAGGATTCCAAGCAAAGGCGTCTCACCGAACCCCATAAGTATACCAATAAAATACTCAGACTCACGCAAAGGCGCAACACCGCCTTTCATAATATCCATACCCAAAAACAACAACCCAAACCCAAGCAAAATCTGGCCTGCATACGAATCATTCCTGGACTTCATAAAATAAACAAAAGCACCAATCGCGATAATCGGAAGCGCAAACTTCCCGACAGGAAACGAAACCAACTGCGCAGTCACAGTCGTACCGATATTCGCACCAAAAATAATACCCGCAGACTGCTTAAGAGTCATGATTCCGGAATTGATCAAAGATACTACAACTATTGTCGTAATACTCGAACTTTGGACAATACCAGTCACAGTACATCCGACAAAAGCCCCCTTCAGCGGGGTGTCAGTAAACCTCTTCAAAAGATTCTTGATGCGATTGCCAGCTGCCTTCTGCATACCGCCTGACAAAAGAGAGATACTATAGAGAAATAAGCCTAACCCTCCGAATAACCCGAACAGCACATTAACATAATCCATAGCATCACATACATACATTCATGGAACTACAGTCAATAACACAACACTTAACAAAGTGCCTGTTAATATCTTAGGTCGCAAAAAATAAGGATCCACTACTGAACAATCCTATACAGCGCCAATATTTTACAAATCCTGCAAAGCAAACGCAGTTTAACAAATGATATCCAAAATAGATTTAATGTCTTTGGATACACTATTACTATAAGATTATTTATCCCACTAAACATTTATATATCTTACAGGTGCCATCATTATTCCCACTCCATCCGGCACCTACATATATAAAAATAATCACATAATGAAAACGTGATACTATGAGCGACTATCCAATGATGTGCGGCCTTGAAACCCACGTACAACTGCCATCAAAAACAAAAGTATTCTGCGGGTGCGAAAACCCGGTGAACTTAAAAGACGACCCGGACCCGAACACACTCACATGCCCTACATGCCTCGGAATGCCTGGCTCAAAACCGCGCATGAACGAAAACGTCGTCCGGCTCGCATTAAGAGTAGCACTTGCGCTAAACTGCAAAATCGCAGGCGATATGTTCTTCTCAAGAAAAACCTACTTCTATCCTGACATGAGCAAAAACTTTCAGGTCACCCAGTTCGAAATCCCGCTTGCGACCTGCGGCATAATCGAAATAGACACAGAAGGCAAAAAGAAAAAAATCCGCATACGAAGAATCCACATAGAAGAAGACCCTGCAAAACTCATCCACGAAACCAACAACACTCTCGTAGACTATAACAGGGCAGGCATACCCCTCATAGAGATTGTGACAGAACCGGACTTCACAAGCCCGAAAGAGGCAAGAGCCTATTTGTTCAAGTTGGCGCAGATACTCGAATATCTTGAGATATATGTTCCGGATTCGATGGCGTCTATGAAGACAGATGCAAATATTTCCATAATGGGCGGCGATCGCGCAGAAGTCAAAAACATCACAGGCACGAAAGAAATTGAGCGCGCCCTGAGTTTCGAGTACATCCGCCAGAAAAACATGTACAAACGCGGCTCAAAAATCGTGCAGGAGACGCGCAGATGGCTCCCCGAATCAGGCATCACGAAACTCATGCGAACAAAAGAGACAGAAGCAGACTACGGCTACATATTTGAGCCCGACCTCACAGAAATAACCATAAAAGAAACAGAAAAAAACGAGACAAAAAAGCAGATACCTGAACTGCCTGACGAAAAAAAGGCGCGATTCACAAAGCAATACAAAATCAGCCAAAAAGCAGCAGAAGGCATCACATCAGAACCACGTCTGGCAGGCCTTTTCGAAAACGTCGCCAAAAAAGTGAAAACCGAAATCGCATCCTCATGGATTGCCGGACCGCTCCTGAAAACCCTCAACTACAACAATCTGACATACAAAACATCAGGACTCAAAGAAAGATGGATTATAGACCTCCTGCTTGACTTCCAGAGCAGAAGATACTCGGACCTCACAACAGAGAGAATACTGCGCAAAATGGTTGACGACAAGCAGGACCACACATCAATCGCTAAAAAATACAACTTCTCTGCAATTGACACAAAACTTGACCTCGAAAAAATAGTGGCAGGAATAGCCAAATCCAATGAAAAAGCAGTAAACGACTACAAAAGCGGAGACCATAAAGTACTAAATTACCTTGTAGGCCAGGTCATGAAAGAAACAAAAGGCGCAATTGATGCAAAGACTGCAAGGGAAAAGCTAATAAGAAACCTTAAATAATTAACCGCACATTCTTTGTCTGGACCCGTAACTCAGTGGATTAGAGTGCTTGGCTTCGGACCAAGTTGTCGGGGGTTCGAAACCAGGATAAGCAGACGCTTCCTGGCGCAAATCCCTCCGGGTTCGCCATTTTTCCTTGTCAACAATCGCCAATCAATAGATCGGCTGCATTTACGGTTGCATCGCTAACATGCAACCGGAAAGCTTGAAAATAGACAAATAGTCCCTAAATTTCCATGATTCACGGTTGCATCGCTAACATGCAACCGGAAAGCTTGAAATCAACCAACAGACCATATATTTCATGATTTTTGATTGATAAACCCATGCTTTCAATCAAAAAGCTTGGAAATAGACAAATAGTTCCTAAATTTCCATGATGCCTTGCATGCCCACAAATACCGCCAAAGTTGTTGACATGCAAAGATTCCGCATGCCGCTACTTAACATAGTAGCGGAATCTTTAGCATTTAGACAAAAAACAGGCAGCAGTTACGACATCGTAAAACATATATAAATAACCACGCCCCTAATATATACTACTGGTGCCCAAATGACATCTAAACTCATATTCGCAGTAGTCATCCTATCACTTCTACTTACTCCTGTCTCTGCATACTCAGAAGAGCCATACACAATAAACATCCAATCAGACAGAGATGCTATACTCGCAGGCCAGAGAATCACATACACCGCAACAATTACAAATAATCTCAACCGCACAGACACAGTTGAACTGTCAATCACCGGAGACCCCCAGACCACCTGGGTCACACTAAACGATTACTCCATAAGGCTAAACCAAAACGAAACCAGGGAATTCATATTCTATATCAGCCCCCCGTATGATACGCCTGTAAGCAAATACCTCTTTCGCCTCAAAGCAATCTCAAAAAACAACACACAGGACAGCATATCAAAAGACATCAACATGTATGTGATTGAAGTATCAAAAATAGACCTCACAATTTTTGCCACAGACAAAGACTATTACCTTATCGGTGAAAAGGTGACGCTGACCACAGGTATCAAAAACCTGGGGACTGGCAAATCACGAAATGCTACATTAAATGTAGAGCTGACAGGCCTTTCCGCAGACCAGAAAACGATACACTTTCCACCACTTGAAGTAGAGCAGGAACACATGGAAAAGAGAGAATATACATTTGACAGGCATACGGACAAAGGCATATATGAACTTACAGGCACACTCCTTGACGAAAGTGGTGTAGAAATCAATACTACGACTACTCTCTTCGAGATAGAAAAAAGGGCTATAATCAAACAGAAAAGAGACGAATCATCAACAATAATTGAAAAAACAATAACATTACAGGCAACAAACAATGGAAATGACAGAGGGACAATCCGTATTATAGAAGACAAATCAAAAATACCGCATGTTATTGAGTTTGACAAACAGCCGGATGAAGAGACGCTTGACGGCGACGCAAAATACACCTGGACATGCGAACTGGATCCGCTCGAGACATGCACAGTGACATACAAAATCAAGCAGTGGGTATACGTTGTGATATTCATCGTCATAATTGCCCTCATCTTTGCGATACTAAACATAATAGAGAGACCCCTTATTACAAAGAAATACGAAAAAGGGAGGGTGCGTACAGTCACCATAGAGATAAAAAACAGAGCCAGACAGCCGATAGATGATGTATTGGTTCAGGATATGGTACCGACAATGTTCAATGTTGCAGAAAGCAGCACCACGATAAAGCCTGCATCAATAAAACGCAAAAAAAACGGAACCCTGCTCATATGGAAGCTTGGTAAACTAGCGCCAAAAGACGAACGGATAATATCTTACAAAATCAAGCCAATACTTGACGTTGATGGAAAAGTAAATCTGCCAAAAGCAAAAATAATCGCAAAAAGTTCAAATGGTATGAAATACAAAAGCAGGTCACAAAGCATAAAAATCAGCTAAACCTTCTATAAAAGAATGAAAAAATAGATTAGTGCACAAAAACATAACAAAGTATAAAAACTTAACCCATAAATATACACTACCAGTTATCAATTCTATCCCGTTGTAACTCAATTGGTAGAGTGCTCGGCTGTAGACAAGTACCCGTCGGTGCTTTGGATTAGCAGGCATTCACATAATGCGCGTAAGAAATCTAAAAAACGCAGCTACCGAGTTGTTCCCGGTTCAAGTCCGGGCAACGGGACTCATCCTTCTGTTCATACCCCTACCTATCTACTTTGAAGCTTGATTGTAAATTTTTAAATATCTTTTTCACGTAATCCTGTGATATTTGTCGTGACGTGCAGCCCATTCGCATTTATCTCTTAACGGGTCACGTATCGAATTGGCAGTATTTTTACGGAAACAACCTAATATATTAAACACACCCATATTATGAATCGGAACATAATCTGGTGCGACTTGAATATTTGAATATATCGAAGGATGAATCTTCATTTTTAGCGCTATTAGGTTCCATTTTTTAAGAAATTCTTTTGTCTTTATTGTGTATCCATCCATACACTCCTCAAGAATTTCATTTGTCAGAATAAAAGGGTTTTCAGATGGATCATATTTTATCAATTCGCCTTTTTCATCCCTAATCTCGTGCTTTTTACACCAAGCCTCGCGTTTGTCCGAAGCCCTACTATGGATATCAGAAAAAAGCCCCTTGAAAAAACGGGCATAAAAAAAACTCATGTATAATACGGCATTCACATACGGTTGAGGCATTTTATGCCTGTAAAAATTATATATTTCATTATTCAATCCAAATAAACACTCGTCTACTGTTTTTAGTTGAATCAGTTCCCGGAAAAAAAGAGCATATTCTTTGTCTCTGACACCCCAAAAAACAAGCAATGTATCAGGACTCGCCCGATACCAAACATTTCTGCCTTTTTTTATTATAATTTTTTCATCTAACTGCTTTTTTTGTTTTAATAATTTATTCAGTTGTTGATTGAGTTTATGCAATTCTCTTTTGGATTTGGATATGGTTTTTACATCTTGTTGAATTGTTTTTATTTTGTTTTTTTCCTCATAAATTTTTGATCGTACTCCTTGTAAATCAGACTTATTGTATTCGGACTGCATCTCAAGCGTCTTCTTATGGTCTATTTCTGTTTTAAATGATTTCAAAAAACGGTTAAACTGTGGTCTGTTACTCTCTGTGAAATCACCATATAAATTATGTCGAAGATTCACACTGTCATAGGCTTCTGTAAACATGAGTAATTGTGCATATTCGGTTATCTGAAGTTTCGTGTCAGCCATGTAACATCGTTTAGATTCGATAGTATTTAAATCTTAGGTTTCATAAAGAATATTCTGTTGTTATTGTTTTCTAAGTCTTAATTTTGTTACATAAACTCTGAATTTTGTTACAAATCTGTTTCAAAAGTTTATATATACGGAAACTCATTAAGTGTCTAAAAGGTGATGACACATGCTACGTGATTTCGAATAACACAATTAGATTGCCAATACCATAAAGTAAAAATCCACGGCACTGTTTTCAATAACCTGCGGTGGCAATGCGCAGTAAGAAACGGATCACATCCGCATCGTTGCGCTTTTTATAATATCGGGAGGCGACCCGACGAACAAAAGAGTTGAGTTGATAAAATGACTGAGAAAGAAAAAAAACATGTTTTTTCATCAAACCTCCTCACAATTACAAGCATTCTTATTACAATAATTATTCCCATAAAATTTGCATATTTTGATGAAATAATGAGTTCTGCACTTCAAAATTTATTATCATATTGCTCTTTTTTATTGTTTCTCACATTGATTCTCTCTCTCATAAACACTTTTATTATGACACATTTAATGAAATCAGATAAAGAGTCCATGAATACGGCTATTAAAGTTTTAGACTCTCTGTCTGGTACAGCATTTATTATATCAATCACTTTGTTGTTTATAATAATAATATTTCTGTAAAAAAATAACTTGCTAATTTCTTTATCCTTTGACGGCGTAGTAATCTGTTTTTGAATTGTCGTTCTCTAATTCAGCATAAATCTCCGTACTTTGAACCAATGGATGACCCAACACATCACGAATCGGCTCTAGGGATACAGCATTTTCAAGTAATGTCTTTGAAAGAAGGTGTCGAAATCTATGGGAGGTTAGTGTCTTATCGCCAAGTCCTGCCATCAGACCAACTTAAAGAATAATTCAACGTATGATACTGCATACAACAGAGCATAATCTTCTACCCATACCAGACACCCCTTTTTTACTGCTTATAAATAACGGATATAGGGATATGAACAAATGGGAGATTCAGGGCAACGGGACTCTCAACTTTTCATTTTATTCTATTCTTTTTAGGGCGTGGCACAGACCCGCAAGAACATATCATCTGCGCTCCATGTCTTTTGATGGTTGTAACAATGCAAAATAGATAATTTGTTGTTTCTGCATGAATAATACATTTTCTAACAAAAATAGATGATATAATACTGAAAAACAGCCCAACAAGGAGAGAAAGTATATATATAATACTATCCCAATATAATAAGATAGTTCATACCAGAAAGAGAGCCGAGGAGGGGCGTGATGACACAAGGCAGCCTTTGGCGAGCCTTGCCAGAGAGGTAAATACCCAAAGAAAAGGAGAGGATACTATGAAGAAAATTGCAATTTTGTTAACACTATTGACAGTCTTAGCGCTAGGAGCATTAAGCGCCTCTGCCCAAGGTCCCGCCGTAGTTATCAAAGATGGATTGTGTTTAGTACCCGACGAAAATGGAAATCCAACCGTATTTACAACTGAGAGTCATGCTGTTTACTCCAACGATAAAAACAAGAACAGCAAAATCACATGCCATGCCAAACTGCCTGCTGGCGCAACTCCACCTAAGAAGACACTACATTGGGATTCCAGCAACACAAACATCATCGGGTGCAGTACAGGCTTTGGCTTTACACAAGACTGGAAAGCAGTGGTAACACCTAGCGGAAATGTCAAGCTGACATGCCATATCAACCCCAACCCCATACCTTAGAGTTGATCTGAAGTGGTCATTGTTAGCTTTCTTTTTCTTTTTTTCTTTTTACCCCACAAGACAAACATTTATAAACTTAATTGTTCAACTTAAAAACCTGGCGGTCATAGCGGAGAGGAAACACCCGATCCCATTCCGAACTCGGAAGTTAAGCTCCCCAGCGACTTGAGTTGTACTGTCTTTCGACGGGAACCTCATGACGCTGCCAGACCCTTAATACTTA
>DAOVYR010000039.1 GCA_030635525.1 Candidatus Nanohalarchaeota archaeon
GAAACAGTAAAAGGCTCACTGAGCCTGATGGAAAACACAGGCCAAAACAGCAACCAACTTATAAGCAGCATCGCATCCAAAGGCGGCACAACAGAACAGGGCCTAAAAGAACTCAAAGAAAGAGACCTGGAAAATATACTCAGTAGCACAATAGAAAAGACAATAGAAAAATGCAGGCAGGTAGGTGATAACTATGACTGAAATAACCCTCATCGCAAAAAGGGCAAAAAAAGCATCAACAGAAATATCAAGACTAACAACGCAACAAAAAAACAACATACTCAAAGCCATGGCACAAACCCTCGA
This sequence comes from Candidatus Nanohalarchaeota archaeon, assembly GCA_030635525.1. GTDB lineage: Archaea > EX4484-52 > EX4484-52 > EX4484-52 > B79-G9 > B79-G9. Next base: position 307 of record DAOVYR010000039.1, read on the forward strand.
CAAAAACAGGAAAGAGATCCTGGAAGCAAACTCAAAAGACATAAAAAACGCAGAACAAAAAGACATGAAACCATCCCTCATAGACCGCCTAAAACTCAACAACACCCGCATAGACCGGATAATATCATCAATAAAAGAACTCATAAAACAAAAAGACTACATCGGAGACATAATCACGAAAAAGACCCTCAAAAACAGCCTCAAGCTAACAGAAAAAAGAGTGCCATTCGGTGTGATCGGGGTGATCTACGAATCAAGGCCAAACGTGACCTGCGACGTATCTGCACTATGCCTCAAAAGCTCATCATCAGCAATACTAAAAGGCGGGACAGACGCGATAAACACAAACAAAGCCATAATAAAACTACTGGCAAGCGCAACCCCCATAAAAGACGCATTCCAGCTGATAGAATCAAGCCGTAGGCAGGCAACAGAAGAGATGCTCAAACTCGAAAAATACATTGACTTAATAATCCCGAGAGGCGGCAAAAATCTCATAGATTTTGTGAGACTTAACTCAAAAATTCCGCTAATAGAGACCGGTTCGGGAAACTGCCACATATACGCAGATAAGAGCGCAGACATAAACCAGGCAATAAAAATAATAACAAACGCAAAAACCCAAAGACCGGGCGTATGCAACGCCGCAGAAAAACTCCTGGTGCACATTGACATAGCAAAACCCCTCCTAAAAAAACTAAACCAGGACCTCAAAACACACAACGTAGAGATAAGAGGCTGCAAAAAAACCCAAAAAATAATCAAATGTATTCCCGCTACAGAAGATGACTGGCGCACAGAATACCTGGACCTCGTAATAGCGATCAGGATAGTACTCTCCTTGGATCAGGCAATAACCCACATAAACAGGTACGGCACAAAACACACAGAAGCGATAATAAGCAAAGACGACAAAAACATAGAGACATTCTTCGATGAAATCGACGCATCAGCCGTCTACTCAAACGCATCGACAAGATTCACCGACGGAAGCGAGTTTGGCATGGGCGCAGAGATAGGCATAAGCACACAAAAACTGCACGCAAGAGGCCCCATGGGCCTGAAGGCGCTGACAACAACAAAATACCTGATAAGAGGCAACGGCCAGGTAAGAGACTAACTGCAATGTAAGAATAATTCCTCAGACATCATCGGCAATATGGCAAAGACACATAATAAACAAAAACAGGAATTAAACCTCCTAGACCAGATTCTTCTTCCTGAACGTAGCATACATCTCCTTCTTCGTAAGCGCAATCGCCCCAAACCCGAACACAAGCACCAAAAACGAAACAATCCCGGAAACCACCGGCACAAGCCCGATCACCTCAAACGCAAGAAGCCCGAAAACAAGCATAAGCACAACCGAATCACTCTTGCTGTCAGCCATCCTCAAAAGATACTTGCCCACAAAAACACTCACATACACCTTGGACACATATATCATCAGAACATATCCGACAAACAAAATCATTGCAAGAGGCAGCCCCACAATAGTAATCATCAGAAACAACCCGACAACAGGCACAACAATAAGCCCGATAACGCCCCACAGACCGCATGCAGGAAGAGACTTCTTCAGATTATTGCACACATTGCGCGTAAAAACAGGAAGCATCCGCACAAGCAAAAACCCGACAATAAAGATAGACAAAAACCCCAAAAGCCATGCATTGAACTTCTCAAAATCACTCCTCTGCCGTTCCTCATCCGGAATCTTCTTATTCACATTTCCTGCAATAGTAGCCCCATCATCAACAACAATATCATACACAGAAGTATAATTGACATCCCCCTTAATCTCAGCACCCGCAAGAATATGCGGCGCCTCATCAGATTCAACAACAACATCCCCCAAAACAGAACCGCCAATCTCAACAACAGACCCATACGCCAAAAGATTGCGTGAAACATCACCATAAACACCAACATCACCAGCTGCAATAATAGCATCCCTGCCAACAGAGCTATCCTCACTCATCTCAAAACTCCCGCAAGCCACCAAAAAATTATCCCCGACATCAGAAGAAATCTCAATCTCACCACCCGCAAGAACCGCATCATCAGCCACATCACCCGTGACCTTAATAGTCCCGCCTGCAATCAGCACATCACCCGTCACATCACCGGACACAACAATATTCCCGCCAAAAGCGACAAGATCACCGTCAACCGTACCCTTAATATCAATATCTCCGCCCATCACAACCAGATCATCAGCCACAACCTCGCCGGCCGCAAGAACAAACTTATCCCCGCTCTCAACCTGCACAGCAAAAGCACCGGAAAAAGAAACAAAAAGTGCCATAAACCCAAACAACACGCAAAAAGACATTCTTAAAGCATCCATACACCAACCACCCCGAAGATTAATGATACAAACAACTATACTCTAATATGTAACCCAATAAATAAAAACATATCGCAAAATCATCAGAAATCTTCTTTCTGGTTGTGTGCTCCACTTTGATGCAATCAGAAATTCAAAAACCCGATCACCTTACTCACATCCCCTGAATCAACAACAATAAGCGTATCATCATAACAGCTCATGAACTCCACAATATTGACCCCGTTCTCAAAAAACAGCCCCGAAATATAGCTCACAGCCCCGATACATGACTCAATCCCCTTGCTTGCGATACTGATCAAAGACAAACCCCCCTTTTTGTCAATCATATGCCCTGTGAAATTCTTCTCAATCAGCCCTGCGCTTGTGCCCTGCACAATCAAAGTAATGGTCTTCGCACCCTCTATCGAAAAAAACAGCGCCTTATCCCTCTTGATCTGCTTCTCAACATCAATAAGAGAATCAGGATAAACATACTTCTCAAGCGTAAAAATAACAATATTATTCTTGATCTCAACATTGCTCCCATTGAACATACGGACAATCTCATCCTCAAAAGTCCTGCCCTTCATCTTCTCCCTGAACCTCCGCGCAGCAACAAGAATCGCCTCCTTAGAACTCTCATTCTCAATCCCCGCATCAGATGCGATCAACCTCGCAAGCGCAGAATAGTTGATAAGCCCCTTGCGCAGGCAATCCTTAACAGACGCATGCTCAAGGATATACTTCTCAGTCATCTCAGCAGTCGAAACCATACACAATATTCAAAAGAGCAAAATATATAAATTTAACGCAGATGTTCCAAATAAAACAAAACCCACCTTCTTTGTCACATATGAGTCACAAACTAAATATGCCCCCCGAACCCATATACACAGGATAAAAATGAACTCACCGGAAACAGAATATAAGATAATATCCACGCAGGATATAACAGAAGTTGAAATAGATAAACTAACAGATCTCATCAATGACTCTTTCCAAGATAAAACACTAATAGAAAACTACTTCGACAAAGAAAAAGAAGATATAAAAGAAATATTCTATGTCATTTCCAATGAAGAATCCCCTAAAAACTACTTGGGCGCAGCAATAATAGAAGATATTGAAGACTTTGACAACATATTCTACATCGACAAATTCGTAGTAGAAAAATCATATCAGGGCAACGGCCTCGGAACAGCACTCTGGAACGCCATAACAGACAAATACAAAAAATTAATCTGGCGCGCATCACTCGACAATCCCGCGAAAGATTTCTACGAAGGAAAGTACGATGACATGAAAGAAAAGAATGCCTGGAACATCTACTATAAAGGCCTAAACGACGTAGAAGACAACATAGACGAACTAATTGATACCGTAGCCAAAAAAGAAGCAACAATGATAAAGACCTAAACCTCATCAACCAGCCCCGATAAAACACCATCCACCTCGCGCAAATCCTTCCCAAAAGCAATTATCCCCTCTTCATGCCCTCCCATGACAATGACCTTCTTCTTGCGCGCATCAGCCCCCTTAAGCAACCTCACAATATCCCGCGCCATCTCAGGCGACCCGTAAAGCGCACGAGAACAAGTAGTCGGCACATTCCCGCGCAACTTCTTCCACAAAGAAAGGCAATGCACATGAGCCACCGCATTAACATCCGGGCAGGACAAATAGACTGCCGCATGGCTAAGCGACTCAGAAGACGCGCGTATCGGCCCTACACATCGAATCCAATTCCTATCAAAATCAAACTCCACAACCCGGCAATAATGCGCCCCTGAAAGTCTCTTCAACCCCCCCGTAGCAGAGCCACTGATAACAAACTCATTCGACCCGCCGGCGCGCACACTGACATTCCCAAATCCCACACCATCATCATGCATCCCGATAAGCCCAAGCCCATACAGCTTATCCCGCAAAAGATTGACCTCGCATATTTCATCCGAAGAAAGCGCAGATGCGCAAGTCCACTCGCAATCAAACTTAATATAACCTTCCTGGACCGTCATTGCATCTCACAGGCATATTATACATCCAAAATAATATAAAAGCCCAAACCCAAAAAATTTCACATGCACGAACCCAACTATGACGTCGTAATAATCGGCGGTGGAGTAGCAGGCCTTTCAGCCGCCATATACACAGGAAGGCTCATGCTAAAAACAATCATCATCACCGAAAAACCAGGCGGAACAATAATCCTGACAAACGACATCGCAAACTACCCCGGGTTCAGGAATATTACAGGCATAGAACTTTTTCAAAAACTAGAACAGCACGCGAAAGACTACAATATAGAGACAATAAACAAAAAAGCGACAAGAATCGAAAGATGCGCCGAAGGCTGCCTGAAAGTATTCACAGGAGACGAGCACTATCACACAAGAACAATCATAATCGCAACAGGCACAGAATGGAGAAAACTAAACGTCCCCGGCGAAGAAGAATTCACAACCAAAGGCGTCCACTACTGCGCCCTCTGCGACGGCCCCTTCTACAAAGATAAGATTGTCGCAGTGATCGGCGGCTCAGACTCCGCGGCAAAAGAAGCCCTTCTCCTTGCAGGATACGCAAAAGAAGTGTACATCATATACCGGAAAGAAAAAATAAGGCCGGAACCGATCAACTTAAAAAGAGTCCGGGACAATCCGAAAATAAAAATAATCAACAACACAAACGTAAAAGAGATCAAAGGCGACGAAAAAGTAAAAAGCGTAATCCTCGACAGGCCCTACAACGGAAAAACCGAATTCAGGCTGGATGCACTATTCATAGAGATCGGGCACATCCCCCTATCACAGCTTGCAAAAGACACAGGCATAGAACTAAACGAAAAATCCGAGATAATAATAGACAAAGACTCAAAAACAAACCTGAAAGGCATCTACGCAGCAGGCGACATCGCAGACACAAGATTCAAACAGGCAATAACCGGAGTAGGCGAAGCAGTAAAAGCCGCCTACTCAGCATATCACTTCATAAACAGGACCGAACTCATATGCCTGTGCAACGACGAAGATTAATGATTCAGAAAAAAAGCATAAAGAGATTTCTACGCAAAAACCAAAACTAATAAACTTAACCCACATAATATATAACTCATGCAACAAATACAGGCAGTAATCCTCTGCGCAGGCAGATCAAGCCGCTTCTGGCCCCTCTCAGAAGAAAGCCACAAATCCACAATCAAGATAATGGGCCGCCCCCTGATAGAATACACAATAGACAGCATAATAAACTCAGGCATAAAAGACATCATACTCATAGAACAGAACAACTCCGGCCTAAAAGACACCATTGAAAAAAGACCGGGCATAAAGATAAGCCACGTCATCCAAAAAGCACCAAAAGGCATGGGTAACGCCCTAAAGCAGGCAGAACCCCACATCAAAGACCAGTTCTTCGTCCTGAACCCCTACCATCACAACGCAGAAAAATACATCACCCCGATGCTCAAAAAATCAAAAGACACAGGCTCACAGATGATACTGCTCGGCGCCCCAACAACAACCCCCGAAAACTACGGCATCTTCAAGCTGGACGGCGACATAGCAAAAAGCATCACAGAAAAACCCAAAAAACAAGACGCACCCACAAACACCCGCGTAATCGGCATCTACCTGCTCCCAAAAGACTTCTTCAAAACATACAATAAAATCACAGAACACGAATACTCATTCGAAGAAGCCCTCACAAACTACATGAAAGAAAACACGGTCCGCATAACAACAACCAAAGAACCCACCCCCACCCTAAAATACCCCTGGCACCTCCTGGAATTCACAAAAACACTGATGGAAAGAAACCTAAAACCCCACATCCACTCAACACCAGACAAAACCGCAACAATCAAAGGCAAAATCCACATAGGAAAAAACACAAAAATCTACGAAAACGCGCTCATCAAAGGCCATGTATACATAGGCGACAACTGCATAATCGGCAACAACGCAATAATCAGAGACTACACAGACATAGAAGCTGGCTCAATGATAGGCGCAAACTCAGAAATAACAAGAACCATCATCCAGAAAAACACCCACATCCACTCCGGCTTCATCGGCGACACAATAATCGCAGAAAACACAAAAATCGGCGCAGGCATAATAACCGCAAACAAAAAAATAGACCGCACAGAAATAAAAACAACCGTAAAAGGCAAAAAGACCCCGACAAACCTCACATCCCTCGGCGCAATCATCGGGAAAGACACAACACTCGGCATAAACGCAAGCACCATGCCCGGCGTAATGATTGGCTCAAACACCATCATCGGCTCAAACACAGAAGTAAGCGAAAACATAGAATCAGGCACAATCCACTACACAGAACACAAAAAAATAACCAAAAAAAGAAGATAAACATGAGCATAATACTGGCAGGAAAAACAACCCCCGAATACGTTAACCTCACAAAAGCAGTCCACAACGGCTTCAGACATCTAGAACTCGCACTGGAACAAAGACACCTAAACAACATAGAAATAACAAAAGAAAACATACGGACTGCCATTGAGGAGCTAAAAAAAACAAACAAGACCTTCGAAATAATCTCCGTCCACACACCCCACATAAACAAAAACGAAACAGAATACCTCAAAAAAACACAGGACCTCGCAAAAGAATACAATGCCTACACAATCTTCCACTCAACAAACCTGACAATTGAAGATACGATAGAACTCGCAAAAACAATAGAACAGGACCATCTCCTCATAGAAAACAAAACAACAATGGACCTGAAATCAATCGTCCACAACATCCTCCCCTATCATGATATGGTGCTCGACATAGCCCACCTCTACCGCACATCACAAAACATATACAATGACCTCGAGATACTCATAAGCACATACAAAAACAAGATAAAACTCATCCACATGAACGACTCAACAAAACAAAAAGACGGCCTGCCAATAGGCGACGGCGACATAGACTTCCACACAATAATTAACATCCTAAAAAAAACCGCATACACAGAACCAATGATAATCGAAACCCCTCAATCATCCCAACCCGAATCAAGACAAAAAATCCAAAAACTAATAGAGATTGACCAAAAATGACACAAGCAAAACCAAAAATAAAAGCGATAATCTTCGACGCAGACAACACCCTCTACACAATAAAGACTGAAAACGCATACAACGCACTCTACAAATACCTGAGTGAACAGACCGACGACACAATAACAAACATAAGAAACCGGCACAAAGAGATAAGGGACTCAATAAAAAAAGAAAGAGACCCGCAAAAACGCACCTACGCATACCCTATAGCTACCCTTCTAAAAGAATACGACAAAGACACAAAAGAACTCATAGACAAGGCCCTGAAAATATTCTGGCAAAAAATAATAGACGACCTCGAAGAGACCCCCACATCAATAATAACCATAATCGAACTAAAAGACAGATACAGGCTGGCAATAGCAAGCGACGAATTCATGCCCGTCCTCCAGAAAAAACTAAAGCGCATCTTCGGCCCGTGGGCAGACTCATTCAAAACATTTGTAACTCCCGAAGACACAAACACAATGAAACCCTCAGAAAAATACTATCAAATGTCACTCGAAAAACTAAAAATAAAACCAGAAGAAGCCATAGTGGTCGGCGACTCATACATAAGAGACCTGGGTCCCGCAAAATCATGCGGCATAACAACCGTCCTTCTGGGAGAGGCACCTGACGGAACCCCTGACTACCACATAAAAAAAATGATAGAACTAAAAAAAATCATACATGAATGTGAGGATTAATGACAGAAAACCAAGACATAACCCAAATCCTGAAAAACGCCCTTGAGGCATCTCACAAAGAAGCCCGGACGCAGACCCCTGACGCAGGAACCTACCTGGAACAGGGCTACTCCGGTGACATATCAAC
>DAOVYR010000052.1 GCA_030635525.1 Candidatus Nanohalarchaeota archaeon
CAGCTCGATTATTTTTGGGTCTAGGAGGGCCTGGCTTTCGTTTGGTCTATTGTCTTTGGTTTTTTTCAGTTTTTCGTAGTTTATGCGCTCATGCGCTGCGTGCTGGTCTATGAGGTACATTGAGCTTTCTGATTCTGCTATTATGTATGTATTGCCGATTTGAGAGATTATCTGCATGTCCGGGAGCTTTTGGAATGTTATGTCTTTTTCTGTGTCTTTTATCATGAGCTGGCGCGGGGCTATCTTTGGGGTATATGAGGTAGGTGTTTTTGCGGGCAGGTATGGGGTTTGTTGTGGAGTATATGGTGTTCCTGACTGTGCTGGCCTTGTGTACGAGGCAGGTATTTTCCTCTGCACACCATCATCCTTTACCTCCGGGATAAGCTCGCTTTTTTCAAGGACAGACTTTACTGCACTGTAAACTGCTTCATACAACTCACTCTCTTTCTCTATCCGTATCTCTGTCTTGGCAGGATGGACGTTTACGTCTATTATTTTTGGGTCTATGTCTATTGATATGATGAATATCGGGTGGCGCCCGATCGGCAGGTATGTATGGTATGCGTCGTATACTGCGCGGGTTATCAGCTTGTTTTTTATGTGTCTTTTGTTGACATATATTGACTGGTATCTTTTTCCTGCGCGTGTCAGTGATGGTTTTGAGATGTAGCCGGCTATTTTTATGGGTGGTTTGTCGTAGTCTGTTTTTAGCATGTCTTCTGCAACGTCTTTTCCGTATATTGTTGCGATGTTTGCCTGCATGTCGTGCGTTTTTGGTGATGTGAATAGTGTATTTGCGTTTGAGATGAGTTTGAAGTGGATTTGCGGGTAGATAAGCGTATAGCTTGTAATGACGTCTATTATGTTTCCAAGTTCAGTTGATGATGATTTCAGGTATTTCTGGCGCGCAGGAGTATTGAAGAAAATATCTTTCACTGTAATGGTCGTGCCTTCCATGATTCCTATCTCTTTTATTGTGCGCTCTTCTGCGCCTTCCTGTGTGATTTCCGTACCTGCCAGTGAGTCTTTTGTTTTTGTCTTCAGGCTGAATCTTGATACTGATACAATACTTGCAAGCGCCTCGCCGCGAAACCCGAGTGTGTGGATGGATGAGAGGTCAGATTCATCTTTTATTTTTGAGGTTGCGTGGCGCATGAGTGCGAGTTGGGCTTCTTTTTTTGTCATGCCTGTGCCGTTGTCTGTTATGCGCATCAGTTTTTTGCCGCCGTCCTCTACCTCAACTGTGATTTGGGTTGCGCCTGCGTCGATTGAGTTTTCTGTCAGTTCTTTTATGACAGATGCGGGGCGCTCGATGACTTCGCCTGCGGCTATTTTGGAGATTAAGTGGTCATCCAGGAGGATTATTCTTGAATCTTTTTCCATGAATTCCTGTTTGGAGCTAAATGTTATATTTGTTGGGGCTTTTATTGCATTTATAGTTAACGTCGTTACTAAATGGACTAATTTAACCAAAAACCAAGAGACGTTAATCTATCCGGGGAAATCGTAGATTTCCTGGATCCTAAAATTGCATAGCAATTTTAAGGATATGGTGAAGACATTAGTCCAAATAGTTATGTCTTCAACTATACATAAAATCTATTGAAATAACCGACAAATTTATAATGTTGTGATTGCTTGATAGTTACTATATGTATGAGATAGATGATGTCGGCGCTTTTATTGATGAAATTTCCAGTATAAAGGAATATCTCTATGCTAATTTGGAAAATAATAACTATTATAAGCGGCTTGAAGAATTTGAAATGACAGAAGAGGTGACTGCTACAACGTTCCTAATAGCAGAAAATGATTATAAAAAGAAGGTATTTGGAGATTATAAAAGTAATAAACATAGAATAGGAGATGAGTCCCTTGAAAAAATTCTGTATGATTACGAACTGTGTTCATCACCAAAACTCTATTTTGAAAATAAAATAGAGGATATCTCCAGATTGAAAAGTCCGCTTAAAAAAATGATTGAAGGTTTATCGGAGCAAAAATGCAGAGACACGATAAAATATTTTGAAAAATTGCCTGAAATTTCTGAGAATATTCTTGAACTTGAAATTGCGTTTGTGGAAGCTATTGTTGCATATGCAAAAGAAACTGCTGAAGGGACGGAAAAATATGCGAAAGATATAGTTGCAAATAAGCGTATCAGAAATGATATTTATGAAAAAATATTCCCTGAAAAAGAGGGATATTACGTCTATCATAACATATTGAGTATGTCGCGTATTGGATTTTTGAATGAAATGTATAATTTGGAGCCGTGCATAGAGTCTATGCTTGAAGAATTATCGCGAAAAAAACTAACTAAAGAGGTACCATATATTGTTGTTGATGAGGGTCAATCCGATGGAATTGAAATGATAGAAAAAGAAATAAATATTGGTCCAATTTTAGGGGATATGCACAATCAAATAAATAAAGAATCGAAGGATGTCATAATAGGGTTGGATTTTTTTGATAATTACTATAATGAAAAAAGAGCAGAAGAGATATATTCTTGATTGTTTTGTGCGTTTTTTCTTTGGGTCCGGAATCAGAACAGATTTTTTATTAATCGATCCTGTTTGTTAAGATAACCATTTTCAGAAAATAATTCTTTAAGTGTCTCTGATTCAACAACATCATTTTTGAATATATACTTGTAAAAACCGGCAAGTCTTTCGATTGTTGGATCACATATACCCTCCATGAGTATGTTGTGTGAATCATCATCTGTACCCTCCATGAGTTTATTGCGCAAAGCATATTGTTCCATAGCGATTATCACTGACTTACCCTGTGTATGTATGTCTTTTTTCCTGAAAGGTTTAGCGAATAGTAAATTATATACTTTGGAAATCTCTTTTGAAAGACCATAATCCTTATTTTCAGGATTTATTAACAGAGCATCATCTTTTTCAAGTATCGTAGTCGTTAATTCTTCAATGACTTGAGGCTTGTAGTTAATTGTTCTGAATATCTCAGCCACATGTTTGTCTGTATCGCCATCGTAAAATTTTTCGAAATTAGGATCAAAACCCTTATGGGTCTGGGTCTGGTTATATGATTTTGCGCGCATGATTTCCTTTATGATAAATACCTTGTCATTATTTTGTAGATTTTTCGGCTTTATTGTGCATATTGCATCGATTGCTCCGCCAAGAATCGCAGATTCATATTCCCCAAAATCTTTTTCTATTGAATCAGAGTTTTCTATTGTACCCGCCAAATTATGCATATAATTTTTTGCAGTTGTTCTATCTTCATCTAAAAGTGCATCCCTGAATTCGCTTCGGACCAGAAAATAATCTATGGGATGGATGTCTTCAACCCGGAGGGATTCTTGATATGACATACAATTCCTGATGAATACGCATGATTATAAATTTACATTGTTCCAGAAATAATAATTTAATGAGTGTAAAAAGACACCAGAAATTTCAAAAAAGTGTTTTTTGGATATCGTTTCTGTTTTCTTTCTCTTTTTGGTTTTCTTTCAGGCGCATGTCTTTTTTGCTTTTTTCTTTTTCTTTTTTTGTATTTGTTTTATCTGCTTTATCTTTTTTTATCTCTTTTTCGAGCTTTTTTTGCTCTACCGGATGGAGCTTGTATTTTTTTATCATCTTAAAATCCTCTTTTTCGAGGCCGGTCTGTATGTTCTTTGCGCGCTCTATTACCTCTTTCGGAAGGCCGCTTAGTTTTGCGACCTGAATGCCGTAGCTTTTGTCTGTACCGCCTTCAACCAGTTTTCGCAAGAATATTATTGTATCTCCCTCTTCTTTTGCGGTCATGTGGTAGTTCTTTACGCCGTGCATCTCGTCTTCCAGTACATTCAGCTGGTGAAAATGCGTTGCAAAAAGCGTCTTAGCCCCTATAGCTTCATGTATGTATTCTGCGCATGACCATGCAATGCTCAGGCCGTCAAATGTTGACGTGCCGCGCCCAATTTCATCTAGGATTATAAGGCTTTTGTCTGTAGCGTTATTCAGTATGTTTGCTGTCTCGTTCATCTCGATCATGAATGTGGATTGTCCCATCGTGAGGTCATCGTATGCGCCGATGCGTGTAAATATGCGGTCTACTACGCTTATTTTTGCACTTTTTGCAGGAACAAAACAACCGACCTGCGCAAGCAACACCAGCAGTGCAACACTCCTCATGTAGGTGCTTTTCCCTGCCATGTTGGGGCCTGTTATTATCATGAGCCGGTTTTTTTCTGTGTCGAGATAGATGTCGTTTGTGATGTATGAATCTGTCATCTTTTCAACTACGGGGTGGCGCGCGTCTTTGATGTCGATTACGCCCGTAGTATCTATACGGGGTCTTATGTAGTTGTTTTCATGGGCAATATGTGCAAGAGACGTGTAGAAGTCAAGCAGTGCTATGTTCTTTGCTGCATGCTGGATGCCTGTTATGTGTTTCGATATGTCCTGTGTCAGTTTTGTGAATATATCGTATTCTATTGCGACTATCTTTTCTTCAGCGCCAAGTATTTGCGATTCTTTTTCTTTGAGGTCTTCTGTGATGAAGCGCTCACTATTGACTGTTGTCTGTTTTCGGATGTATGTGTCGGGCACAAGGTGGAGGTTTGCCCTTGAAACTTCTATGAAGTAGCCAAATACCTTGTTGAACCTGACTTTAAGTGCCTTTATGCCTGTTTTTAGTTTTTCCTGTTTTTCGTATATGGTGAGCCATTCTTTTGCGTTGCCTGATAGATAGCGCAATTCATCCAGTTCTTTATTATGGCCTGTTTTTATCATTTTTCCTTCCCTTGTACTTAGGGGAGGGTCTTCTGATATGGCTGCGTCTATCCTGTCGTGCAATTCTTTCATGTTGTCCATGTCTTTTATTTTTTTTAGTTCAGAAGATTCTGTTTTGTCAAGGTGCTTTTTTAGTGTGGGGATTAGTGCAAGTGTCTTCTTTAGTGCGAGCAGGTCGCGCGCATTTGCTGTACCATACGAGATACGCGATATGATGCGCTCGATATCGTAGGTTTCCTTTAAGCTGTCGCGTATGTTTTCTCTTGTCAGGTATTCGCATACTAGTTCTTCAACAGCGTCGAGGCGCATGTTTATTTTTTCCGGGTTGAGAAGGGGTTTCAGGAGCCTGCGGATGAGCATTCTTGAGCCTATTGCTGTGACTGTTTCGTCAATGATGTCTATGAGTGTTCCACGTGCTGTGTTTTCGCGGATGTTTCTTGTGAGTTCAAGGTTTTTCAGGGTTATGGGGTCTATTGTCATATATTCTGTGTTCCTGTGGAGGCGGATGCTGTTGATGTGGCTTAGCGTCGTCATCTGGGTCTCTTTGAGGTATGCCATGAGTGCACCGGCGGATGATACTGCCACAGGGTACTCTGCTATGCCGAATCCTTCAATTGACGCGACATCCAGATGCGCTTTTAGTGTCTCTTCTGCTTTGTAGAGCATGAAGTGTTGTGTAGGGTAAGATGAGATTCTTACGGACTGGCTTATGTTTCTTAATGAGTTGTAGAATTTGTTGTCTGAAAAGAGGGTTTCGTCAACTATGATTTCTTTTGGCTCGTATCTGCTTATGTCGTTTATGAATTCTTCGTGGCTTGACAATTGTGATACGAGAAATTCACCTGTTGATATGTCTGTGATTGCCAGTCCCATTTGCCTGTCTTTTTTGCAGACTGCTGCAAGGTAATTGTTGTGCTTTTCTTCGAGTGTGCCTGATGAGAGTATTGTGCCGGGGGTGATTACGCGGATTACGTCGCGCTTGACAAGGCCTTTTGCTTTTTTCGGGTCTTCTATCTGTTCTGCAACCGCTACTTTGTAGCCTGCTTTTATGAGTTTTGCGAAGTACGGCTCAAAAGCATGGTGAGGTATGCCTGCAAGTGGTATGGGTTTGCCGTCATAGTTTGTGCCGCGCTTTGTCAGTGTTATGTTCAGGACTTCGGATGATATTTTTGCGTCCTCAAAGAACATCTCGTAGAAGTCGCCCATGCGGAATGCTATTATGCAGTCGGGGTACCTTTTTTTCATGTCATGGTATTGCGCAAGCATCGGAGTTGGTTTGGGCATGTATATCATCTTCTTGTATAGATTCTTTAGATGATTACTGAGTTTGAAGAAATAAAAATTCATCGCATCATGTGCCGGTTTATGAGAATGAATACATCGCTGCTTTTTCCATATCGGCAAGGTCTATTGCGTCCTGTGCTTCCGCTGGCAGTACAATGTTTAGCGCTTCATTGATATTTGAGATCGAAAGTTCAATGACAGATGCAATTTCAATGCTTTTGGTTGCCAGCACATCATCAGCATCCAGATCTTCAGCTGCCATCACCATCCTTATCTCTGTTCTTGATTTTTCTATGATGAATGTCTTTTTGTTGACCCAGATGGTTGAAGAGTAGTCTTTGACTATATCCTCGTAGTTGATGTTCTTATCGAGTGAAGCAGGCTGCTGTTCATTTAGGGTACTTTCAGCAACTTTTCCTAAATCCGGATTCATTTTTATGACATAATAAGAATTACCGCTAAAAGATTCATCTTCCAGGCGCTCAATGCTTCCGGTTTCTATCAGTTCAGTCAATTCACCCATCTTGTCCTGCTGTCTCCATGTATCGTCGTCAAATTCCATCTTTATCCAGGTATCCTGATTTCTCGTATATAGGTAGCCATCCATCAGATAGGTTTCTGTATCCATCAGGGGGGTCATGCCGCCAATCTCGGACTTCACTGTTCCTTTCAGAGCCATTTTTTTGTTTGCCCTGTCAATGTCCCCGTTTGAAGTGATATCATATCTGATGGCTACAGGTTCGTCTGAAGCGCCTATGTCCATGATCATGTCCATGTTCATCTTCATGTCAACAGTGTAGGAACTCATACCGGAGTTTGCCAGGATTAACCTGCTTTGGATTTCATTAGTAGTAAGCTCTTCGGTGCAGCCGGAAGAAAGAATAATGCCTGCTATCAAAATGCAGAATATTGTCATTTTCAAGTTCATAAATAATGCCTCCGCTACACTTCCATTTTTGGTATTATAAGTCCTGTTGGGTTTTATTGCTTATAAAATTAACCCATGAAGGTTGTCATTTTTGATCGTATATAAAATATCTACTCGATTAAAAAGCTTGGGATTCTCCAATTTACACCATAGTTCACGCCGTTACTACGTTGACAAATGTAACCAAAAAACAATAGGCGTTAACTATCCGGGCGAATCTCAAAGATTCGCTGGATCATAAAAATCACAAAGTGATTTTTAATGATGTGGCAAAGACATATGGTCCAAAACGTTATGTCTTTGACTACAACATCCCATGATTTTTGATAACCTGTGTGGTGTGGTTTTTGGCGGGCAATTCTTTTTTAAAATTGCAAATGAAAAGAGGTTTTATGTTCAACAAGATAAAGGATGCGCTCAACAAGTTCGCGCGCATCGGCGTTGCCGACAAAAAGGCAGTGGACGAACTGGTAAAAGACATCCAGCGCACTCTCATCGCCTCA
>DAOVYR010000204.1 GCA_030635525.1 Candidatus Nanohalarchaeota archaeon
GGCGCAAAGTTTTAAAAGTGGTGCGCTTCCACTATTATTATGCTTCGCAAATTTTGTCCCCGGTGCGCCAAGGAAACTGATGAGTTGTTTGAAGGGCTTTGCCGGGATTGTTATCTTGAGACTGCGAAGTTTGTTGAGGTGCCGCAAAATATCAGTGTGCTTGTCTGCCGCTGCGGGCGCTCGAATGAGAAGAAGAAGTGGGTACAAAATGTGTCGGTTGAGGAGATGATTGAGCGCGTGGTTATGTCGAATGTTCGCAAGGATAAGGATACTGATGTTCGCCAGGAGTATGAGCCGTTTGGGATAAATGGCAAGACTCTGGTGCCTGTTTGTGTTGTTGCCCGCAGGGTTGTTGGCGGCAGGGAGATTGAGAAGAGTGCGCAACTTGTTTTTACGATTATACCGCAGACTTGCGATGTGTGTTCGCGGGTGTCCGGCGGGTATTATGAGGCGATAATACAGATAAGGGGACCTGTGCATCGGCGGGAGCAGGTGCTTGAGCTTGTGAAGCGTATTGTGGACCAATATAAGGATACTGATAAATTTTCGTTTATTACTCAGGTGCAGGATTCTAAGGGTGGTGTTGATGTGTATCTCGGGTCTTCTAAGATTGCCGGTAAAATTGAGCAGGAAAGCAAAAGAATATATAATGTTGCTTCAAAAGTAACACATAGTGTTTGCGGCATGAAAGACGGGCGCGCACTTAACAGGATTACAATACTTTTGAGGATTAGTGATTAGATGTATAAGAAAGCTGGAACTTATAAGAAATTTAAGCCGCGGACTCAGGATTCCGGTGAAATTGTAAGGGTGAGGACACCTAGGGATAAAGAGGTTCTTGGAGTGATTGAGTCGCGTCTCGGGTTTGGAAAGATGCATGTGCTTTGTACTGATAAGAAGATGAGGATATGCCGGGTGCCCGGGAAGTATCGCAGGAGAATATGGGTGCGTGACGGGGATATTGTGCTTGCTGTACCGTGGGAGTTTGAGGGTGACAGGAAGGGGGATATTATCTATAAGTACAGGAAGGCGCAGGTTGACTGGCTGCGGAATAAGGGATTTCTGGAAGCGCTTGATGTCTGACAGCCTTCAGAAAGGCTGGACGACAGCCTTGTAAAAGGCTGGCGATTAGAGCGACCATAAACCTTCGGTTTAGGTCACTGGACTGTTGTTGGTTTTGTTTTTGCTTGTTTTGTGTCTTTTTGAGTTTGTCACTCCTGTATTTTTTTTGTACCGTTAAGAATAAAATTGTGGAGTACTATAATGTGTAGTTAGTATGACGTGGACTTTGAAGGATACTAATGACCGGAAGGTTGTCGAGGGTATTTTGGATCTCAGTACTGTGAAGGCTATATATCATCTGCAATCTCGTGGGGTTATCGGGCATCTTTGCGGGGTTGTGAAGGAGGGGAAGGAGAGTACGATTGTTGTTGCTGATGATAAGGATGGCAATAAGATTATTGTTAAGATTTTTAAGATTGAGGCGTCGCAGTTCCAGAAGATGCAGAAGTATATTGTTGGGGATAAGAGGTTTGTCGGGATAAAGCTTGGGCGCAGGTCTCTTGTCTTTGAGTGGTGCCGCAAGGAGTTTTCGAATCTTAAGAGGGCGCGGAAGGCAGGTGTCAATGTTCCTGAACCTATAGGGTTTTACCGGAATGTGCTTGTGATGGAGTATATTGGCAATGGCGGGCTTTCGCCTAAGCTTAAGGATGCGCAACTTGAGAATCCTTTGAGGGTGTTTTCTGAGATTGTGCGGGAGCTTAGGAAGCTTTACTGTGATGCGGGGCTTGTCCATGCTGATCTTAGTGAGTTTAATATTCTTGTGCGCGGGGGGGCTGTTGTGATACATGATATGGGGCAGTCTGTTGAGAAGAGCCATCAGCTTGCGCAGGAGTTTCTTGTGCGGGATGTTGGTAATCTTTGCAGGTATTTTGAGAAACTTGGGGTTTCCCGGGATAAGGAGAAAGTGCTTGATGAGATTGTGGAAGGTCATAAATAAATATCTATGTGTGCAATGTGTGTATGTTTGTTTTGCTGCGCTGGGAAACGGATGCAGTGGCGCAGTAAATTTATGAGAAGATATTTAAAGGTTGCGGGTGAAAGAAATTACGGAGTTCTTGAAGATACCAAATTCACGTATTGGGGCGCTGATTGGTAAGAATGGGGAGACCAAGAAGAGGCTTGAGAAGGAACTTGAATGCAGGATTACTGTGTCTGAGTCCGGTGAGGTTGATTATTCTTCCAGAGATCCTATTTACCAGTTGAAACTTAAGAGCATCATCAAGGCAATCGGGCGGGGTTTTACGTGTGATGAGGCACTGGTGCTTCTTGATGATGATTATGTTTTCCGCATGGTGAGTCTTAAGGAGTATGCGCTTAAGAGTGAAAAAAAGCTTATAAGGTTTAAGTCAAGGCTGATAGGCACTGACGGGAAATCCAGGAAGATCATAGAGGAGTTGACGGATACTACTGTTGTGGTGTTTGGGAAGACTGTGTCTGTAATAGGGAAATATGATGATGTTGATACCGCGTGCGAGGCGATATTTATGCTGATTGAGGGTGCGACGCACAGGAAAGTAAGGATATTACTTGAGAGGAAAGCAAGGGAAAAGAAATATGTATTATGAGGGTGACTGTATGGTAACGAATGTGGCAGAGACTATGGCAAAGACGCATAAGGCGATTTCCATAGCTGAGTTTTTTGAGAAGAATAA
>DAOVYR010000110.1 GCA_030635525.1 Candidatus Nanohalarchaeota archaeon
TCGTTTACCTGGTGGATGTTGAATAATGCTGAGCCTAGTGGATTGTTGTATGCGATGCAGCTTTGGTACATCCATGGTGTGCAGATGAGGAGGAATATTGTTAAGGCTTGCATTATTTTTTTTCTGTTTTCTTTTATGTGGTTTCTGTCTGTTGCAAGGAGCCATAATCCAAAGTAGATCGGCAGGAGGCCGAGTGGGTATCTTGTGAGGAATGCAAGTGCGAGTATGAATCCTAACAGGGGGTAGAGGGCTGTATTTTTGTTTTTTGTGATTTTGGTGAAGATAAGGAGGGAGATGGTTACGAGGAGGATTGCGAGGGGTTCTGTGAGGATTTTTGATGACCAGAAGATGTATTGCTGGGATGTTACTGCGAGTATTGCGGATGCTATTGATATTTTTTTGTCAGAGAATAGTTCTTTTGCGAGGAGATATGTTGTTATTGCTGTCAGGAGTGCGATCAGGATGTTCAGGTGGATTGGGGTGGTTTCGCTCGGACCTGTTATTGTGAACAGGGCTGCCAGTGTGAGCGGGTACATGGGCGGCCTGAAGTTTTCCTGGTTGCCGAAGTTGAATGTGTATGTCCTGTTTTGGTAGAGGTTTTCTGCGAGGCCCATGTATATTGCCTCGTCCCACCAGAGGGGGTTTATTGCGAGAGGGTTGTGTTCTTTTTTGTAGTCCGGGTTTATGAATATTAGGTATGTGCAGTTGTCTATTGTCTCTTGTTTGATTTTTTGGTTTTCCTGTTCTATCATGCCTATGAATTCTTTTTTGTTTTTTTGGCAGGTTGTGTCGTGTTCCAGGCAGATCAGGTCGCAGGTGTTGATTAGTATTAGTTCTGTCTCTTTTTTGTTGTTTTCGTAGACTTTTTTTGCATAATCGGGCCATGCAAAGGTGGTTATGTGATTGTCTATGTATGCTGCGATTTTCGGGGTGGTGGTTAGTACGGGTCCTGTGATGTTGTTTGTTTTTGGGTATGTGTATATGTTGTGTTTTGCTTCGGTGTTTTCAGATATTGTCTCAAGGTAGGGATTTATGACTATTATGCCTGCGAGTATGATGAGTATGAGGACTGTTATATGTATGTATGATTTGTTTAGTTGTTTCAGTTTTTTGGTTAGTTGGGAGTTTTCCAGAAGTATATGGAGCCCTGAGCCTGCGGTGATGCAGAGGAATGGAAGGATGATGAGTGTGTAGCGTGGTATCTTTATGGGTATTGTGTAGAGTACTATGGCTGATATTGCCAGTACTGCAAGGATTGTTAGTTTTTTGCGGTCTCTTGTCTTTGCGTAGAAGTATATTCCAAGTATTGAGAGTATGAGTAGCGGGTTTTGGTAAATTATCTGCTGGATTAGGTCTAAGGTGGAACTTGACCAGTATATTTTTGAGTGGTTTATGTTTGTTATTGCGTTTGATATTGAGTAGAAGGGGTCATTGTATTTTTGGTGCATGTAGATGAAGTAGGGCATGAGGGTCATGCTGAATGAGATTAGGAATGTTACCAGATTGGTTATTGTTGTTTTTATTATTGTTCTGTCGGATTCCTGTCCACTTTTTTTTGGGGTGCTTATTGTGGTGATTATTATGCCTAGTATTATTGCTATTGTTAGGGGGAGTGATGTGAATCTTGTCAGGGCTGCGAGTGCTGTCATTATTCCTGCGATTATTATGTTTTTTCTTGTGAGGTCTTTGTTGAGGAGTTCGTTTACTGCTATGAGGATGAATAGTATCGAGGGGATGCCTGTGAGTATTTTTGTGCTGAAGTAGATGAAGTAGCCTGTCAGACTTAGTATGATGGCGGCTAATATGCCTGCTTTTTCGTTGTGTATTTTTTTTGTGATGAGGTATGTCATGTATATTGTCGCGAGGCTGCATATTATGGCCAGTGTTCTTCCTGCGGTTATGGGGTCTATGTTTATTTTCCATAATGTGCCGATGAGAATGGAGAAGAGGATGGGCCGCTGGTATTCCATGAAACCGGATGCGCCTCCGGAAAACAGGAATTTGCCGATGCTTATGTAGACTGATTCGTCCCACCATATTTCGGTTGGTATCGCGAGGATTATGAGGCGGATTATAGTTGAGAATGCAAGAATGTAGAGCATGTATTTTTTGGTTTTGGATGCGGTCAGGACATGTGTCTTCATTTGCTGTCACCTGGCTTGCGCGGCTGTTATGGGTTCACATTCGGGCTGGGGTGTTGTGTAGAGCGAGCAGATTTGTTCCAGTAGTTCGTCTTTTGACATGAAGCCGGGGTGGATGTTTTCTTCTATGACGAGTGTTGGAAATTCTGTTATGTTGTATTTTGTGTTCAGTATTGATATCATCGGCTCTTTGTCGAAGCCTGAGTCTATGGGGAATATGAGGAGACGGTCTTTGAATATCTGTTTCAGGTGCGTGAGGGTGATACCCTGGTTGTGGCAGTTTTTGCATTCCTGAGAGTAGAAGTAGAATATTGTTACTATCTCGTTTTTGCAGGATTCTTTGCTGACTTGTGCGAGGAGCCAGTAGCGGAGGTTTGCAAGGATGTATTTTCGTTTGAGGGTTATGTATGCTGCGTCGTTGAGGTCGCCTTCGCGTTCGTATCTCTGTATTTCCTCGAGGACCGGGGCGAGGGTTATGAGGTTGTTCTCGAGGGTTTTTGAGACTACCGGGCAGCGTTCGTAGTCTTCCAGTGAGTCAAGGTAGAGGTATTGGAACTGGAGGCTTGAGAATTCTACTTCCTGCTCTTTTGCGAGTTGTTCCATGTATTTTATCTTGTATTCGTTTATTACCAGGCCCATGAGCAGGCCGAGGGTGAAGATTATGACTGTGAGTATTGCTACTGCGATGTATTTGTCTTTTTTTAGTGTTCTCATGTCATGACCATTTGTTGCCCTTTCCGCGGGCGAGTTCGATGATGGAGCCAACCCACATGAAGCTTAGTATTATGTAGTATATTATGAAGAAGAATATTAAAGGTATTATGTCTTTTATCCCCATTTTTTCGCGTGTGTCTATGTGTGCTTTTATCATGAGTGCGGCGCTTGTTAACAGTAGGAGTGTAACTATAAATAGTTTGCTGAAGTCTGTTGTGAGCCAGCTTGTTGTGAGGAAGGTGTGGAGGCTGAATCTTTCGAAGGTGAGGTATGGTGTGATGTCGAAGTTGATGATGTAGAGGTGGTGGAGTTTTTTGTAGAGGGGGATTATTGTGTAGTTGAGGAAGAGGAGTACTACGAGTGGGAGGGTGAGCATGCCTGCGGCGAGGGCGGGGAGCTGGAACATGCCGAAGTCGCCGTAGCTTTTGTTGAGGAGCATGTGGCGGTACTGGCAGAAGGTGAGGATGGTGCCTTTGTACCAGCGCTTGCGCTGGATGTAGAGGTCTTTTAGGGTCTTTGGGGCGACTGTGTAGACGTTGCCTTGCTGCGACTGGGCTATCTTGTGGTGCCTGCTTTGGAGGCGGTAGGCGATTTCCTGGTCTTCTACGATTGATGTCTCGTCGAAGCCGCCTATTGAGTCGATGTCTTTTTTGCGGTAGATTGTGAATGGGCCAGGGGTGACGTTTATGCAGTGGATTTTTGCCATGATCATCTTGATGAAGGCATAGAGGATGTATTCGAGCCACTGGGATTTTTCGATGAGGTTTTTTGGGTTTTTTACTTTCATGAGGGGGCAGACTGCGGAGACTTCGGGGTCGTTCAGGTGGGGGAGCATTAGTTTGAGTGTGTCTTTTTCGACGAATGAGTCTGCGTCGAGGCATGCGACGTATTTTCCTTTTGCGATTTTCAGGCCTGTGTTGAGGGCGCTTCCTTTGCCTTTGTTTTTCTGGTTGATGATTGTTATCTGGCTGTCTTTGTATTTTTCGATTATTTTATGTGTGTTGTCTGTTGAGCCGTCGTTGATGATGATTATGTCGAGGAGTTTTTTTGGGTAGTCTAGTGCGAGGATGGAGTTTATTGTGCCTTTGATTGTTTTTTCTTCGTTGTGGGCGGGGATTATGACTGTTACTTTGGAGGGGTTGGCCAGGGGTTCTTTTTTGGGTGCTGTTTTTTTTTCTATGAGTGTCATTATTATGAATATGGTTGTGTAGAGGGAGATTGCGTAGATGAACCAGAAGAGGATGTCTGTTATGTGTATCATTTCGGGATGCACCCTTAGTAGAGTTTCAGGTGTTTTGTGACCAGGTCTATTTTGTTGTCGTCTGCAGGGCCGATGCCGAGGCAGGTTGTTGTGCCCTCAGGGATTTGGGTCTTTCCTGCGTCTTTTATTAGTGCTACGGGTAGTTTTTGTTTTTTTGCGTTTGTGAATAGTTCGATGAGGGTTTGCATGTTGTCGGTTTTTAGGACTATCTTTTTCTGGCCGGTTAGTTCCCATTGCTTTTTTGTGAGGTATGATGCTTTTTTGTATGCGCCGAGGGATGCGTGGGAGGCCTGGGCTGCTATTTTGCCTTTGCCCATTTTGATGTCTTTTCTTATTATTATGGCTTGTTTCATGGGAGTCACCGTTTATGTTTATAGTTAGCGCCGTTATTAAATTGACAAATTTGACAAATAATCAAGAGGTGCTAATCTATCCGAGTGAATCTTCGATTCACTGGATCCTAAAAATCGTCGGATTTTTAAGGATATGGTGAAGACATTTGTCCATTTTGAACGCAAGTTCAAAAGCTTGGCATGTAAGTGCCATGAAAAAGTTATGTCTTCAACTATATATGGGGATGTAGTTTTTTTAAGGTTCTGTTCTGATTGTGTCTTTTGGGGTTTCAGTTCTATGGCTTGTTTTTGGGTCGTTGCATGCGTTTCTAAGAGCAGGGTGGGTGTTCTTGTTGTTGAGCTATTATTGGTGAA
>DAOVYR010000159.1 GCA_030635525.1 Candidatus Nanohalarchaeota archaeon
ATCCCATGTAAGGTCAAGGTCAACTTCAAAATAAGCATGGATTAAAACATCTCTCAAACCAGCAATTTTTTTCCATGGCACTTCAGGATATCTTTTTTTCATGTCATCTGGGATATTCTTCACTGCTTCACCAATTATTTCAAGGCACCTTATCACTCCATTTTGAATGAGTGCAGAGTCCTGGAACTCAGTTATGGAAATGTCTTTTGTGAAGTCTTCTATATTTTCAATAGATTCCATTATGTGCCTTAAAAAAATCTTTTCATCTTTTATCATATATTCTCACTTCTTCTTTCAAGATTATATCTTTCAAAAGAGGGTGAATTGATTTATAGGTCAAAACATCAACTTTTCTTTTGGTTGTTTCTTCCAATTCCTGCTTTACGCCAACTAAATCAAGCAAACTTTTTCTTCCATGAAACTCAATAAGAATGTCAATATCACTGTTTTTTCTTGCTTCCCCTCTTGCAAACGAGCCGAATACTCCTGCACGCACAACATTATTACGCTTAAGTATGGGGACTGCTTTTTTTTTAAAGTTCATCAGATTTTTATCGTTCATTGTAATAGTTTTCATTCCAATCACAGTGTCTGTATTTTATTTGTTATAGAGTGTTTATCTATATATATCTGTATATCTGGATTGAGTAATTATTCATCAATTATCAACAGCCCGTTTGTGGCGTCGACTGTTACTTTTTGTTTGTCTTTCAGGATGTCGCATAGTTTTTTTTCAGGCTTGTCTATCGCGGGTATCTCTGAGATTATTGCGCCTACTGCTACAATCGCTTCGCACTGGAGGTTTATTATGGCCAGTGGTGCGCAGTTGTTTTTTTTGAGGCGGTAGAGTATGTATGAACCGACTGTTGAGCCTTTGCCGCGCGGGAATAGCAGGATTTTTCCTGCGATTGATTTGCCTTCAAGGGCGTGGCCTTTTTCAATGACTGTGCCGGTGTCCGGGTCAACGCCGCCGTAGAATGAGATTGCGTCGCAGCTTGCCAGCAGTTCTCCTGTTGCGCATCCTTTTGAGATTGTTCTTGCTTTTATCTTTATTTGTATCACCAATGATTTTACCATGTTCCTGTTATGGCTGCTTCTATGCATTGCTCTGTACTTCCGAAACGTGTCTTGAAACCATTTGAGCCGCGCGCATAAAAGCATGCTTTGGCTGAGTTTGTTGCCATGCATATGAACCTGCCTTTGAGGGGTGCTACTGCCATGCATGTGTCCGGCGCCAGACTTGCGCCTGAGTCTTCGATTATTTTTGTGATTCCGAGTTTTTCTGCTTCATCCAGTGTTTTTCTCGCTGTTGATATCCATGTTGTGATTTTTACATGCTTTCTTTCAAGCATTTTTGAGATTTGTTTTAGCTCGTTTAGGGATGCGTGGGGGCATCCGATGGCGACGAAGTCTATTTCGCAATCGTCGTTCAGTGCTTTTTTTGCATCGTCTATGTCTTTTTGGGCGGTCTCTGTCTTTTCTTCTGGGATTATTGTTTTACCCGGGGTTATGCCCTCTATGTGAAAGAGCGCAGTGCCGCCGTAGGTTGCGATTGATGCTGAGAATATTTTTAGCTGGTCTGTGTCTGCTTCTTTTATGCCTATGATGTATGGGATCTTGTTTCCTATCTTTTTGCCGATGGCGTAGCCAAGGGCGCTGAAGTCGTCGAGGGTTTTTATTGCTGCGCTTACGTTGACTGTGATTTGTGCATGCCTTTCTTTATCCAGATGCATGCCATACATCGGAGTCTTTCCTGTTATTGCTGATGCTAAGGCTGAGGGGCCGCCTTCGCGGTTTGTTTTTGCGCCAAGGACTGAGTTTGCGTAGCATACGGCTGATGATTCTGACCATGATATGTGATCGCCAATATTCGGTTTGTTCCCGATGAGGTATGGCGTGCATGTTGCTGTTGGTTCTATGCCTAGTTTTTCAAATGCGCTGATTACTTTCAGTTGCTTTTCTGCAAATTCGTCGCTTATGCCTAGTTTTTTCCAGTCTTTGAGGTCCATTCCCGCGGGGTTCAGTGTTGTTCTGACTCTTATTTTGCCGTCTTTTGCGAGCTCTTCTAAGTATTCAAGACCGGCATCGCCTAAATTATGATAGGATACGCCTGCGACCTGTACAGATGTTACAGGGATTAGTTTTTCTGCGCCGTAGATTTCGCCTAGGGCTTTCAGTATTTCCATTGACTTTTTTGCTGCGTTGCCATGTTTTCCGTCGAGGAATTCCTGTTCTTCTTTTGTTAGTTGCATATTTTGCACCAGATTGCTTTATAGAAATTTTCCGGTCAATCCAGGTATTTTTTGAGGTCTACTTTTGGATATGGAGTTTTTTTGAATGATTCGCGATTTTTTTCAAATGGTATGGTCGCGTCAATGCCTATTTTGCATGTTTTTGTTTTTTGTCCTTTTTTGTGGTCTGCTGAAGGGTCGAGGGATGAGCCTGGCTGGTTTTGCATTATTTTTGTGTCCTTATCTCCCTGAAATCTTGTCGCTATTGCCCATTCTACAGAGTTTGGGTTGTGGATGTCTATATCATCGTCTACTATGATGCAGTGCTTGAGGGAGTTGTGTCCCCTGAATGCGGCATCAATTGCCTGTTTTGCATCGTCGTGTTTTTCTTTTTTTATCTGGATGACTGCATGAAGCCATCCTATCCCGCCGGGAGTAAGCAGGATATTTTTGCAGTTGCATACTTTTTTTACTTCGTTATATATTGTGGGTTCTTTTGGCATGCCCATGAGTATCTTGTGTTCTGTGAGCCCGGGCAAGAGTGTCTGGTATATTGCGTCTTTTCTTCTTGTTATGCATGTTATCTCTATGACTGGCTGCTCTCTTGCGTGGTCATAGGTTTCTGTGAGGTCGAGGAATGGTCCTTCTTTGGATGTTTTTTTTGTTATCTTTCCTTCAAGGATTATTTCTGATTCTGCGGGAACTTCAAGGTCTACTGTCTTGCATTTTACAAGGTCTGTTTTTTCAATGGCGTTTGCAAGTGAGAATTCATCTTGCTCTGGTTTTAGTGATGTTGCTGCGGCCAGAAGGACTGCGGCTGAGTTGCCGATGCATATTGCGATTTCGATACCATCTTTTGAGTCTTCCAGGGCATTGTGTGTGCCCCTGTTTTCTACCAGTCTTGCTGTGAGTTTGTTTTTGTCTTTTAGCATCAACCTGTGGAAGCATACGTTTCTTCCGAGTTTCGGGTCTTTGATTACTGCTATTGCTGATGGGATGTATGGGCCGCCGTCTTTTTTCAGGTATTTCATTACCGGGAGTTTTTTTAGGTCAACTTCTTTTTCTATGATTTCCTGGCAGGGGGCGTGTCCTATTATTTTTGGCGGTTTGAGGTTGTCTATTGCTTTTGAGAAGGTGTGTATAATGTTTTCTTTTTTTGTTTCGAGGGCATGTGCAACAAGGTCTCTTGATGAATAAAGGTTGCCTATGACTTTTGTGTTGTGGTTTTTGATGTTTTCGAAGATTAC
>DAOVYR010000199.1 GCA_030635525.1 Candidatus Nanohalarchaeota archaeon
GTATCAAGCAATTAAAAAGCTTGAAGATTGCTCGATTCACCCAAAATTTTCACGATTTTTCATTGCATCACCAATTGTATCAAGCAATTAAAAAGCTTGGAATCTTCCAAGTTCACAGATGTTCCACGATTTTTTTTATTTTGGATGCCAATCAGGTATTCCATGGTCTGAATCCCCCAAATGATCCTTATCATCTACCATATCGTCATCAGACACACCGTCATTACCATTACTTGACCAGTCCTTGAATAATGTCTCACTTTCTCCTGTCTCGTTGTTGTATTTAAAACCACAAATACCACCTTTTGATATATTCTGTTTTGCGAAACAACAAATTAAAGAGACTATTTTACTGCCAATCGCCGATAGAATAATCGCTTTCACCATACTAAAAGGTAGTGAAAAAAGTAGTGAAAGATAGTGAAAAATATATTGTGGCAATACCTGCCTGCCCCTTTCAGTCAATTCAGCAACTTTTGTATTGCAACGAAGAACCTAAACGACATAACCCCCTGCAATAACTTTCTTAAGAAGAGTACATTCCCTTTCATCCAATATGGAGAAATATAGATGACTGAAAACTGGCTCGACTAAACTCTCTCAAGCCGCCTTAGAAGAAGCCCCGAAAAACGTCCGAATCTCATTCCTCTTGACCCACATCCCTAAAACAATCAAGAGAATAATAACAAGATACATATTCTGTGTATTGACATATCTGGCAAGAAAAGATCCTGTAGGTGTATCAATAACATCTTCCCTCTCTACATCTGCCATTTCATCCGCACTCTTGACATCAGCAACACTAAACTCCATCTCATACACCTTGTCACCCGCAGTGATCTTCAGCACATGCACACCGGGACCAAGCTCAATCCCTATCACTTTCCTAAAGCAGCCATCATCATACGGCGCAATCTCAGAAACAAGCTCATCGTCAATATAAACCAAAAGATTCCCGGTGACATCATCAATCAGGCATCCCTCAACAATAACAGACTTGCCTGACTCATCAACAATAATCCCTGGCCCAATTATCCTAAGCATATCCCTGTATTTAAACTCCTCTTCAGTCCACACACTATACTCAACAGACCGCTCAATCTTCTTGCCATCCGACTGGACAGTAAAGTGTGCCCTGTGCGCACCAACCTGCTCTGCTCCGGGCACAACATCAAAAACATAACTATATTCCTCACCTGCATCAATGCCCTCAATAAAAGAACGGCTCATACCGGGCATATCTGCATCAACTTCCACATCATAAGAAACCGTGCCTGTATTTTTGATGACAACCACAACACTGCAAGGCACGTCCACAATCATGAACTCAGGCATCTCAATAGTCTTTATCTCAAGCTTAGGCACATCAGTTACAACAAGCTCTATTGTCTCAGAAAGCGGGATGCCGACAGTCGAGCCGCCGCCTCCACCAAGATATTCCTCTGGGGGCTTCGGCGGGTCATTAGGATCAAGCGGATTAGTACCATTTGCTACTTCCTCCCCATCAGAAATCCCGTCATTGTCCGTATCAGCATCATTCGGATCCGTCCCATACTTATATTCATCCTCATTATTTAGCCCGTCCCCGTCATTATCATTATCACCGTCATTAGGGTCAAGCGGATCAAGTCCATTCTCCTGCTCCCATCCGTCAGGCATCCCGTCGCCGTCAGAATCCGGGTTATTCGGGTCAGTCCCGTACCAGTATTCCTCCTCATTGCTGAGCCCGTCCTCATCCGGATCCTCGTCCCCATCATATGTCCCGTTCCCGTCAGTATCATTCATACCGGGATCAAGCAGATTATCTGTCTGGTTATACTCATCTTCCCAGTCACTCGGGAGCCCGTCACCATCAGGATCCTCATCCACACCCGCTGCATAAGTAGTTGCAGACACAACATTCGTATTATTCTCCTCATTTCCTGACTCATCCTCTGCGCGAACAACATAAAAATATTCTGTATCATTCAAAAGGCCGGTATCATTGAACATATTCACATCCGCACCAACAAATGTCACATTAACAAAATCAAACTCGCTCTCATTAACTGAACTATAAATATTATACCGCGCCACATCAGGCGACAGTGACGAAACCCACGAAAGTCGTATCACGCCCTCGAAAACCGCAACCGCCGTAAGATTAACAGGCGCAAGCGGCGCAACTCTATCTACGAACGGGTCATCAGGATCAAGAGGATTTGTCCCATTCTCTATTTCATCATCATCACTTATCCCGTCATTATCATCATCAGTGTCGCACGCATCACCCATCTCATCCCCGTCAGTATCCGTCTGATTAGCATTAGAAACATATGGACAGTTATCGCAGGCATCGCCCACCGTGTCATTATCCATATCCGCCTGACCCTGGTTAGACACAACAGGGCAGTTATCCTCTTCATCAGGAACCCCGTCATTGTCATCATCATCATCGCACGCATCCCCCATCTCATCCCCGTCAGTATTCGTCTGTTCCGGGTTAGGCACAAGCGGGCAGTTATCCCTGTAGTCGCAGGATGAATCATCATCCGTGTCATTTTTGTTCGGGTTTGTGCCTTTCAGGTATTCGTCATAATTTGGCACGCCGTCATTATCTGGATTCTCATCCCCGTCAAATGTCCCGTCCCCGTCAGTATCATTCAAAGCAGGATCAAGCCGGTTGCCTGTCTGATTGTACATATTCTCCCACTCATCAGGAAGCCTGTCCCCGTCAGTATCATTCACATCAGCATAAGCGCACAGGCTAAACAAAAAAAGACCGACAATCATCCCGAAATATAACTTATCTTTCATTCATAAACACCACCAGGTTAACATATGCCTGACATATTCTAAAAC
>DAOVYR010000124.1 GCA_030635525.1 Candidatus Nanohalarchaeota archaeon
AGTACCGGTGCCAAGACCGGCGAAGGGTGTGAAGAACTCAAAGCAGTAATCGCCAGAAATATCCCCTGGGATCGTCTGCCGTGGACTGCAACAAGGAGTCTCTTCAAGACATTAAAAGATGCCATTCTCAAGTTCAAGGATGAAGGAACTCCACTTGTCCGTCTTCCCGAATTACGACAGCGACTACAATTCATGCTGTCTGGAGAAACATTTGACGAAAAGGAATTGCGAGCAGTTGTGGGTCTTATGCAGGGGCAGGGTATTGTTCAGATGCTGAACTTCGGGGATTTCGTGCTGCTCCAACCCGAATTAATTAACAGCTATGCTTCGGTAGTTGTAAGGATGGCGCGGGAACATATGGATGAGATGGGTATTGTTCCAGAGCAAAAGGTACTCGATGGGCGATTGGATTACATGGGCATGAAGCGCCTTTCTGAACCAGATGAAAAAATACTCCTTCGTGCTATGGTGCAGGTGTTCCTTGATCGCGCACTTTGCCTTCGAGAACAAACGCCGAAAGGGACGCTCCTTGTGTTCCCGTCTTATTTCAGGCGCGACAAACTTGATTTGCCAGAGCATCCTAACGTGTTTGTGACCTATGGTTTTTCTGGGATTCTGGATGAGATATACTCGACGGTTGTTGTGAAACTTAGTTATTCAGATGGTTTTAAGAAAGATCAATTGTGGAAAAACGCTGCGGATTTCAAGACGCCAGGAGGAAAGCGCGTGGGTCTGGCAATGAATAAAAAGACAGAAGTAGCGGCTGAGATTGTAGTTTATTTCGAGTCTGGTGTACCGGATGAAATAAAAGTCATTTTTATCAAATATGTACATGAGCACCTGCTTTCACGTGCGGAGGATGTAACAAGAATACGCACATACGTATGTCCTTATTGCGACACACCCGTAGAAAACCGTAAGGCAATTCAGATCCGATTGCAGAAGGGTTTAAAGGACATTATCTGTACAATATGTGAGAAACGCATACCATTGCTTGATTTGATAGAACATAAATTTACATCAGATGAATTCATGCTAAAGGTACGGGAAATGGATAAGAAGGCTAGGATTAACATAGACAATGAGAGCCGAGAACTGATACTGATAGGGCATGCGTTCGCAATCGCTGGTGAGGCTGGAAATCTTTCGGCCTACATCCAACTCTGACTGGGGCATCGACGCTGAGATTGAGTTCAAAGATTACGCAGGAAAGGCAAGTGGTAAGCGTGTCTATTTGCAATTAAAATCTGGTGATTCGTACCTTTGTACATCCAAGAAAGATGGGAATGAGGTATTCAAGATTAAGAACTTACGCCATGCCGAATATTGGCAACATCAGGCTTACCCTGTTATGCTTGTGATACGCACCTCTGATGGCTCCATACGTTGGATGGATGTCAGCTTTTATCTCAAAGAGCAGAGTAAAGGAAGAAATGCACCAGTCAAACAGATAATCTTCCAAGGCGAACCGTTTACCCCCCTCAATCTGCAACGTTTACGCGATAAATTAATCCCGCCACCAAGATAAAGATAGATTAAAAAAATGGGACCCGAAGTATCTGGTAGAGGATGATTTTAAACTACTGGATGATTTTTTCCTTGTCCCAACCGGGCCGATTAATCATCGTAAGGATTTCAACATCAGAACGCATATGACTGCCCTTCTGCCTTACAGGGGCATATCCGAGTTTTTCAAAGGCTTTTACTGCCTCTTTGCCTGATATAACTGGCAGTTTTATACTTCAACCGCTAATGTATGAAAACTGAATTCCCGGATATTTGCTATATCGGAAAATACATCTTCGCTCTCATCTTCAAGGCACATCTCGATGACTTCATGGATGTTCGTAAGTGCCCCATCGAGGTTTTCTCCTTGAGTATAACAACCTTTTAAAAGCGGACACTCTACTACATAAAATCCATCTTCATCTTTTTCTACAATAATTGGAAGATTTATTTTCTTAGGGTTAGATTTCATTGTAGAATTAAGTACCTTTCATAGATTTAAGAATGTCGTAAGTTCTGTACAAAGAATGTTTACGATAGTGAAATTTTTTACCAGCGACTGCTTCCACTAAGCCTACAATTAGCCTGTTGTACCAGTGCCGGGCAGCCGGGTAAGTGCAGGAGGGCAGCGTAGGGGAGTGGAAACGGCGGGGCGGCTGGAGATTGAGAGAATGAAGAGGCGCTGGGATTCGTATAAATTAACCGCAGATAAATATCCACTTTAAATCAGGGGAGAACAAAATCTTCGCTAGCGCTCGGATTTTATAAACTGAAAATTTAATCATTACACTCAATAAAATAGGGAAAGATATGCCTATGTCGTTAATCATTGATAATTTAAGTATTTACTTCACTAAAAGGGCGCACTGTACGCCGTTTTCCGGGGCTTTGTTACAGGGTCCGTATTTACTTTCTCCCGGACATTCGCTTAACGGACAGATTCCACCAGTGTATGTGATTACACAGTGTCCGCAGGAGTGGTAGGTGCTGGTTGCCACAGGATTTTTCTGTTGTGATATCATCTCATTCCCCATTGAATCCAATATAGTGATTATTGGAACATCTGGTTTGTTAAGGAAGGCTGATTTGACACCAGATGCGCAACTGAGCATAACCAGGGCATCACTTTTTGAGATAGTTTTGCGGTTTTTCTCTAAGGCCTGTCTCATTATTTCTTCTGCACAACATGCTATGACAACTTTAGCCAGGACCTCTTCTTTCCCTCATTTTTCCAGAAGACCTCTTAAGGACTTGATCCCTGCGTTTCCTCCGGTATTACAGAGGTTGGCGCATGCACCACAACTGATAATAGAGATTTTTTGGAAATCTCTTAAGATATATTCGATTTCCTTGACTGATTTCCATTCTGTCTTTTGCATTGATTGTCCTCACTGCACATCGGCTAACCAGCGCATCCTGGTTCTTCAATTATGCAAGCTTATCCGATGGTTCTGATCCATAAAGGCACAAAACCCTGATATATGACGCTTGGTATGGTGCCAATAGCACTTATTGGTTTGTGGAATTGCTGATACTATATAGTGCCAGGATTACTGAACCGAATATAGTCTACATTCCGACTATTCTCTATCTACATGCAATATAAGCAAGTTTTTCTATATTGCCTTTAGAGAGAGTGGTGATGATCTGTGATCCGGAGGTATTTTTAGAGTAAATAGATTGGTAGACTGTGGTTCTGGTGGGCAATGGAGTATGATATTGCTTACACAATGCTCTTGGTAATTGTTTATTAATTATAAGTGTGTTAATTGTTCTGGGTTTTGAAAAATATCAAGAGAATTGAGTCGTGTAGGCATACGATGTCACTACTTACTGATCACATGGTATTTCCTCCGAAATTTATGTTGTGCCATTTGGACAATACTTCAAATGAGAAACAGATCAAACATTTTTCGAACAGAAAGTCTTTTAATTATTCAAAACAAGTCCTAAAGGGTGAACAAAAAATGAAATATAAAGTAGTGATTAGCGAGGGAGAAGACGGATGGTATGTTGTGGAATGTCCTTCCATTCCAGGGTGTATATCACAAGGTAGAACTATTGAAGAGGCACTGGATAATATAAAAGATGCAATTTATGGCTGTTTAGAAGTAATGAATGAAAGGATAAAAATTCAAGGTAATGCGAGAGTAATGGAAGTGACTGTTTAGTGGTAAAACTGCCTAGAATATCAGGCATGAAAGCAGTTAAAGCTTTTAATAAATCTGGGTGGTCTGTAGTAAGGCAGACTGGTAGCCATATCATAATGATAAAAAATGATTATAAAGTTATACTTTCGGTACCAAGACATAAAGAACTTGATAGAGGTACACTAAGAAAACTTATAAAATCTGCAGGTTTAACTGTGGAAGATTTTGTTAAGTTATTATAATTCCAGTTCCAATAATTATAATACCAAAAGGTTTTTACCAGAAGGTGCCAGTACGAACAAAAAGGAAATGAAAGCAATTGCATTATAATGAAAATTCAGTTTTTTTAAACTTCTTATATTTTGAAAGTATTATGCTTAATTTCATCTACTCGTACTAACCCAACCCAGTTCTGTTAATGCTCTCACTCCATATATTCTCGCTGCTTATCCCACAACCCGACCTCCAATCCCGTTGATGCCCCGGACTTGAGCGAAGCGGAAGTCCGGGGTCGGTGACGCGTGCCTTGAAGCACAAGAAGAGAAAGACAAACAAACAAGACATTGGAAGGAAAAAAATAAGTATGTCTATACAAGGGTTAAAATCCCTCCGTACGGTTCTGCTTCCGTGCGAAGAGAAAAGGAAGTGCGGCATC